>JAPXQZ010000060.1:0-8888 GCA_033813835.1 Clostridia bacterium
GGGGAGAAGACCGGCATCCCGGTGGTCGCAACGGGGGACGTGCACTTCCTGGACCCGGAAGACGCCATCTTCCGCGCCATCGTTAAAAACAGCCTGCCGATAGAGAAGAACGGGTGCGATGAACAGCCGCCCCTGTATTTCAAAACGACGGATGAGATGCTGGAGGACTTTGCCTGGCTGGGGGAAGTGAAGGCACGCGAGGTCGTGATAGAAAACCCCATGAAGATCGCCCGACGGATAGACGCCGTCCGTCTATACCCCGAACACCCCGAGCAAAAGACGACCTTCGCGCCGGTCTGGGAAGGCGCAGAGGATGAGATCCGCGAGATTACCTGGGCGCAAGCCGCCCGGTATTATGGAGACCCCCTGCCCAAGCCCGTTTTCCGGCGGATTGAAAGGGAACTGGACGCCATTGTCAGCTATGGCTATGCGACGCTGTACAGTATCGCCCAGAAGCTGGTAAAAAAGTCCCTGGACGACGGGTATATGGTCGGGAGCCGCGGATCGGTCGGCTCCTCCCTGGTTGCCACCCTGTGCGGCATCACCGAGGTGAATCCTCTCTCCCCGCACTGGCGCTGTGAGGAATGCCGGACAGCTGATTTTGAAGCGCCTCCGGGCGTTCAGGTGGGCAGCGACCTTCCGGACAAAGCCTGCGCGCGCTGCGGCAAACCAATGCGCAAGGATGGTTACGATATCCCCTTTGAGGTTTTTCTGGGTTTTGAAGGGGACAAGGTGCCGGATATCGACCTGAATTTTTGCAGCGAGTATCAGTCCACCGCGCACGCCCAGGTGGAGGAGCTGTTCGGGAAGGGGTACGTCTTCCGCGCGGGAACCATCGGGACGCTGAAAGACAAGACAGCTTTCGGGCTGGTGCTCAAATACCTGGAGGAACGCGGGCTGCAGGTTTCCCAGGCGGAGAAAAGCCGGCTTGCCCTGGGGCTGATCGGCGTCAAGCGAACCACCGGCCAGCATCCGGGCGGGATGGTTATTCTGCCGAAAACCTACGAAATCAACCAGTTCACAGCAATCCAGAGACCGGCAAACGATCCCAAATCTCCCTCCATCACCACACACTACGATTTCGCGTCCATGCACGACATCCTGGTTAAGGTGGACGTGCTGGGGCACGACGACCCGACGATGCTTCGGATGCTGGGGGAACTTTCAGGCGTACCCTATCACAACGTCCCGCTGGACGACGAAAAGGTGCGTTCCCTGTTCCGGAGCCCTGAAGCCTTAGGTATCAGCAGGGATGACCTGAACTGTACGACAGGGACCCTCGGCATCCCGGAATTCGGGACGCCCTTTGTACGCGGCATACTGGATGAGACCCAACCGACGACCATGGCGGAATTCGTACGCATCTCCGGTCTTTCCCACGGAACCAACGTATGGACAGGCAACTCCAGGGAATTGATTCTCAATGGAACCGCCACGCTGGCAGAATGCATCTGCACGCGCGAAGACATCATGACCACCCTGATGGGCAAAGGCATGAACAGCAAAATGGCCTTCGACATCATGGAGAACGTTCGCAAAGGCCGTGGGCTGACGCCGGGGATGGAGCAGGAAATGATCGCCTGCGGGGTTCCTGACTGGTTTATCAGGAGCTGCTGGAAAATCGTCTATATGTTCCCAAAGGGTCACGCGGTCGCCTACGTGATGATGGCGCTGCGCGTCGGCTGGTACAAGGTGTACCATCCGCTTGCCTATTACGCGGCTTACTTCACCATCCGCGGCAAGGATTTCAACGCGCTGACCATGGCGAGGCCGCCGGTTTTCCTGCGCAGGGAGCTGGAAACAATGTACCGGCTAGGACAGAAGGATTTATCGGACAAGAACGAAAAGGAAATCGTCGTGATGGAAATAGCCCACGAGATGGGCCTCCGCGGTTTTACCTTCCTGCCCGTCGACCTTTACAAAAGCGACGCGACCCGCTTTCTGATGGAAGGGAACGCACTGCGGTGTCCCTTTACGTCGCTGTCAGGTTTCGGCGAAAGCGCCACGCAGGGGATCATAGAAGCCAGAAAAGAGCCCTTCATCTCGGTGGAAGACATCCGGAGCCGGGCGAAAATCAGCAGCACGGCCATCGACCAGCTCCGGGAATGCGGCGCGCTCAACGGGCTGAACGACACCAACCAAGTTAGCTTCTTTTCCCTGATGTGAACGGTGCCGGAGGACAGGATGATCAAGGGCGTCATCTTCGACCTGGACGGCGTGCTAGTCACGACGGACGATTGCCATTACAGGGCCTGGAAAAGGATGGCGGACGAGGAGGGCATCCCCTTCGATCGGCGAATCAATCAACGGCTCAGGGGCGTCAGCCGGATGGAGAGCCTGGAAATTATCCTGGAAAATGCAAACCGGGTTTATTCGGAAAGCGATAAAAAGGCGATGGCTGAACGCAAGAACGCCTACTACGTCGACATGATTAACAGCCTGGAGAAAACCGCAATCCTGCCGGGAGCGACAGTCACCCTGATCAAGTTGCGCGAAGCGGAAATCCGGATGGCCATCGGATCCTCCAGCAGGAATGCGACTGCCATTCTGAACCGGCTGGGCCTGACTGTTTTTTTCGACGCTGTCGCGGACGGCAACCAAATCCGCCACAGCAAGCCAAACCCCGAAGTGTTTTTACTAGCTGCGGAGAAACTGGGGCTGACGCCCGCTGAATGCCTGGTAGTGGAGGACGCTGACGCAGGCGTTGAAGCGGCTGTCCGCGCGGGTATGCGGGTGCTCGCTGTTGGCGCCGCAAAGGAAAATCCTCAGGCAACCCTGAATGCGGAGTCGCTGGAGACGTTTAATCTGGCGGCTTATCTACGGAGGAGGAACAGGATTAGGAAGGCTTGACAGGCGGTTTCTTTTTCAGGTCGAGTTTGTTTTCCTCGCCCCGTAACAGGCGCATGATGTTCGTCCGGTGCTGATAGACGGCAAGGAGGAGCAGGATCAGCGCCCAGGCGCCCAGCGGAACAAACGGCTTGAAGATGAGAATCAGCAGCGTGCTGACGCCCACCATGGTCAGGCTGCCCAAAGACACGAAACGGGTAAGGGCAATGACCAGAACCGCCAGGGCGCTGGCGACGAGTGCCTCCACGGGGCTGATCCAGATGAGGACCGCCACGGAGCACACGATGCCCTTCCCGCCACGGAATTGGTAATAAACCGGCCAATTGTGCCCCGCAACCGCATAGATGCCGGCGACCATCGCGCCCGGGTATCCGCAGATCAGGACGCCGACCCATACCGCGAGAGACGCCTTGATAAAATCCCCCAGAAAGGTCAACAGCCCATATCCCAGCCCCATGACCCGGGTGACGTTGGTCGCGCCGGAGCTTTTGCTGCCTTCCTTTCGGATATCCCTGCCCTTGATGGCGGCGAGGACGATACCGCTGGAAAAACTGCCGATCAAATACGCGGCGAGTGCCACAGCCAGATACTGGAAAGGCGTCATGACTGCTCCTCCTTGCCTCTCTCGCGGAGAATGAAACGAAGGGGCGTACCGGTAAACTGAAAGGCTTTTCGCAACTGGTTCTCCAGGTATCTGTTGTAGGCGAAATGCATCAGCTGGGGATCGTTCACGAACAGGATAAAAGTCGGCGGAAATACTCCCTGCTGGGTCGCATAGAAGATCTTCAGCCGCCGGCCGCCTTCCATGGGCGGCTGCAGGTTCAGCTGCGCCTCGCCGACTAGTTCGTTGAGGAGGCCGGTCGGGACACGCTTGCCGGCCTGGGCATATACCATGGATACCGTTCCCCAAACCTGCTGCACGCGCTGGCCGGTCTTTGCGGAGATGAAGAGAACCGGGGCAAAACCGATGAACTTCAATTGTTCCAGCACGTCCAGCCTGAATTTCTCCAGCGTGCCGGTTTCCTTGTCCAGCGCGTCCCATTTGTTGACGGCGATAACGGCGGCTTTTCCCTCCTCCTGAATCATCCCTGCGATGCGCATATCCTGCTCCGTCACTCCGTCCTGCGCGTCGATGACCAGGATGGCGACGTCGCAGCGCCGGATAGCGGCGATGCTGCGCAGGACGCTGTAGCGCTCCAGGCTCTGATCCTCGATGGCGCGCTTCCGGCGGATGCCCGCGGTGTCGATGACGTTGTATACGCTGCCGTCCACGCGTTCAAACCGGGTGTCCACGGCGTCGCGGGTCGTTCCCGGGATGTCGCTGACCATCACGCGTTCCTCTCCCAACAGGCGATTGGTCAGGCTGCTTTTTCCAACGTTGGGCCGCCCGACGATGGCCAGGTTGATAACGCCGCCGGACGCGTCCGATGTAGGCGCGTCATCAGACGGCAGGCGGCTGACGATGGCGTCGAGTAGGTCTCCCAGCCCCAGCATATTGGTGCTGGAGATTCCAATCGGCGTTCCAAGGCCCAGGGTATAACCTTCATACAGCGCGCTGTCCAGCCCTTCGTAGTCGAGCTTGTTGACGACCAGCAGCACAGGCTTAAAGGACTTCCTGAGGATATCCGCGATTTCCTCGTCCTGGTGCGTCAACCCCGCGCGCGCGTCGATGAAGAAACAAATCAAATCCGCGGTTTCAATCGCGATCTCCGCCTGTTTCCGCATCTGGGCAAAAAAGACGTCCTCGCTTTGGGTGTCGATGCCGCCGGTATCTATCAACGTGAACTCCCGGCCATTCCATATGGTGTCCGCGTAGATGCGGTCACGGGTGACGCCGGGGACGTCTTCCACGATCGCGATACGCCGCCCCGCGATGACGTTGAAGAACGTGGATTTCCCGACGTTGGGGCGGCCGATGAGGGCGACGAGCGGCTTTTTCAAGGGTTCTTCGCCTCCTGGTTCACGACAGGCGGAATTGACGCGGCCAGCGCGTGAAAGAAATCGGAGCCGTTGTTGTGGAACACGACGACGGGTATCCCGAGCGCCTCCTGCACGTCGCCCGGCGCGGCACCGTCCAGGAACAGCGTATTGTCGCTGTTGAGCATGGTATCGGCGATCAGCACGGCATCGGCCTGCCTTCCCTTGAGCTGGACGATAAGGTCCTGTGCGCAGATGAGCCCGGTTACCGTAACCGACTTGCCAAAAAAGCGGTTGACAACCGGAACAACCTGGGCATTCACGCCAGGCGGCGCATAGTCTCTGATCCAGTCGCTCAAGAAGGGAGCGACAGCCGTTCCGCAAGGTAAAAGGAGGATTTTGCTGTCCGCGCGCTCTGAACCACGGTAGAAACCCGCAGCCTCCTTCAACTCCTCTTCGAAATGCCGGAGCATGCCGACGCCGTTCTCAAGCTGGGGGTAGTTCTCGTAATCAGTTCGCGGGGGAAGGGAAACGCCTGCGATGCAGAGAAACTCGTCCGCCGGAAAAGCGAAACGGGTGCCGGCGCGCGCGAGCGCCGACTTTTGGAACGCGCTTGTAATATCCAGCACTTCCAGCGCCTCTTCGCGGGTATAGGGGCGGATGGGAGGCAGGCCTTCGCGGTGGCGGGTCAGCCCGACGGGCACCACTGCGACGGATAGGGCAGCGGGGGAAAGGTCCAACAGGTCGTTGAGGGATTGCTTCAACGCTTCCCCGTCGTTAAGGCCCGGGCAGAGCACGAGCTGGCAGTGAAATGACAGCCCTTCTTCCTTCAGACGCCGCAGGCGGTCCATCAGCAGCGCACCACGCTTGTTGCCCAGAATCTTAGCCCGGAGATCCGCGTCGGTCGCGTGTACGGAGATGTACAGCGGCGCGGCGCGCCGGCGGATGATGCGCTCGAACTCGCGATTTCCTACATTGGTCAGGGTGATATAGTTGCCCATCAGAAGAGACAGACGCCAGTCGTCATCCTTGAGATACAGGGATTCCCGCATTCCCTTCGGCATCTGTTCCACAAAGCAGAAAACGCATTGGTTGCCGCAGGTACGGGGATTCCCGATGATGGAGTCGTCAAACTGCAGGCCCAACGGAGTCGCTTCCCCCTTGATCAGGTCAACCTCCCGCTGAATCCCTTCGGGTGACTGAAGCAGGATGTGGAGGCGCCTGCGCGCTGTCAGCGCCTGGTAGTCGATTTCGTCCAAAACGGGTTCCCCGTTGATGGACAGCAAAATATCGCCAGGCGACAGTCGATGCCGGCTGGCCGGGCTTCCGCCCGCAACCGTGGAAATCCTTCGCACAAGGAGCCTCCTTTACCGCATGCATTATGATGGATTGGCGATTTGGCGTCAAGTTTGCGTTGACCGGCCTTGCTTTGTGTGCTATATTCTCATGGCGCCCCAAATTGGAGAGTTGGCTGAGTGGTCTAAGGCGCACGACTGGAAATCGTGTTCGGGCTTATACCCCGACCAGGGTTCAAATCCCTGACTCTCCGCCAAACCCTTGATGCTCAAGGGTTTTTGTATGTTTTGGATATTTTCCCACTATCCATCAGAGAGGATTTGGAGTATAATCATACCGAATAATACTGGAGGATATGGCGCAATGAGGATTCTGATTGTCAACGCGGGTTCATCATCCCTGAAATACCAGTTGATCGATATGCAGGACGAGCGCACCATGGCCAAAGGCCTGATTGAGCGGATTGGCATCCCAGGCAGCCGGCTCAAGCAGACAGTAGGGGATGACAAATACCTGGTTGAGATGCCGATGAAAGACCATATCGAGGCAAGCACGCAGATGATCAAGGCGCTGACCGATCCCAGGCACGGCGTAGTTAAAAGCATGGACGAAATCAGTGCCGTGGGGCACCGCGTCGTACATGGGGGAGAGCATTTCACCACATCCTCCCTGATTGACGAAGACTGCATGCGGGCCATCGAGGAGAACGCGTCCTTCGCGCCGCTGCACAACCCCGCCAACCTGATGGGAATCAAGGCCTGCCGGACGATTATGCCCGATACGCCGATGGTAGCGGTGTTCGATACCTCCTTCCACCAAACCATGCCGCCCAAGGCGTTCCTGTATGGGCTACCGTTCGAGTACTACCGGAAACTCAAGGTGCGCCGCTACGGCTTTCACGGCACAAGCCACCGGTACGTCAGCCAGCGCGCGGCCAAAATGCTGGGCAGAAAGATTGAGGAATTGAAAATCATCACCTGCCATCTGGGCAACGGTTCCTCCATGTGCGCGGTGGACGGGGGAAAGAGCGTCGACACCAGCATGGGGATGACCCCCCTGGAAGGCGTCCTGATGGGCACGCGGAGCGGCAACGTCGACCCTGCCAGCCTGCAGTTCATCATGAAGCACGAAGGGCTGGACATCGACCAGATGATGGACATCCTCAACAAGAAGAGCGGGCTGCTGGGCATCAGTTGCCTAAGCAGCGATATGCGCGATGTCGAGATCGCCGCGGAAAAAGGCGACCAGCAGGCAGCCATCGCGCTGGAACTTCTTAACCATGGCATCCGAAAGTATATCGGCGCGTACGCGGCGGTGATGGGCGGCGTGGACGCCATCGTGTTCACTGCCGGAATCGGGGAGAACGCAGCTAAACTGCGCGAAAAGGTGCTGGAGAACATGGAGTACCTGGGCGTGCGCATCGATAAGGAAAAAAACAAGGAACGCGGCAAGGAAATGGATATCGCCGCGGATGACAGCAAGGTCCGGGTCCTAGTCATTCCCACCAACGAGGAACTGGTCATCGCCCAGGATACGCTGGAAATTGTAAACCTGGCGAAAGAAGCATGACGCAGACGCTGAAATCCGTCGACCTGTATACGGACGGTGCCTGTTCCGGCAACCCAGGGCCCGGGGGATGGGCGGCTATCCTGAAATTTGGAGAACACGTAAAGGAAGTCAGCGGCAGCATGCCACAGACCACCAACAACCGGATGGAACTCTTCGCCGTCATCAGCGGCTTGGGTACGCTCAAGCAGGGATGCCGGGTGGCGGTGCATTCAGATTCCACCTATGTAGTGGATGCGTTCAACAAAGGATGGGTGGACAACTGGCAGAAGAACGGCTGGAGAACAGCCGACAAGAAACCAGTGGAGAACCAGGATCTGTGGAGGCTGCTGTTGCTGACGATGCGACGGCATCAGGTAACCTACCAAAAGGTACCGGGACATGCAGACCACCCGGAGAACAATCGTTGCGACGAACTGGCGAAAGCCGAGATACAGTCTTTGATGAAATCGCTCCAACCGGAGCCGATTGCAGGTCCTGCAAACGCGGAGAACGATAAAAAGAAGTCCGTATAGGGGATGGGAGCATCTATTTGTCGCTTACCCAAAACATTTCGTCTTCGTCAGGCATATAGCATTATTGAAACCCAACTCATATCGAAATCCTTCCTATCTATTCGCGAAAGGCTTCTTTTGCGAATAGTTTAAGTGAGTGAATGTAGGAGCGGGAGTTATCCGCAAACATTGATGTTCAGTTGCTCTTCAACCTGCCGCAGCGGGGGGCGCGCAAGCGCCCTTTGCTCAAGTTACGCACACTACCCAGAACCGACTAATCCACCTTTGTGCTGTTGCGCCGTCAATTGTTCAAGCGTTTCCCGGCAACCATTTACCCTTATCCCAATGGATTGATCGTGCGTCCAGTTGAATTCCGGCTGGTGTCCTATTGTTTCATTGACATCATTCTTTCTGTCGTGTTCGTTCCTCGTCAAATCCATCCTCGCTTTCGCTTGCTTCGTTTCCTGCCCGCCCGTGGAATTCTCCGCATTAAACACTTCCATCCTTATATTCCTAAGCTGGGTGCTGTACATTTGCCAAGGCATTCCGCGGATTGAAGCTTGCGGACAGATAGATTTAACGAATAGTTGCTATGATTGCTGCTTTATTCTATGCTTTGTATTCCCATATTCTTCCGATTGGGTAGCCATTATCAAATGCCATTCTATACGTAAGCGTCAAACGCTCTGATTCACCCTACACACATTCGGCGCGTTGATTGGCATCAGCCTGGCCACCTGGTCATCCTTACCCATATCCAGCGATGGG
>JAPXQZ010000061.1:0-8852 GCA_033813835.1 Clostridia bacterium
GCGGCTTGAGGGCGACGAGCACGTGGTTGTCCTCGTAGAGGATAGGGGGAATCATACTTTGACTCACGTCGTTGTCTCCTTCGGGCGCCACCTTCCCGTGGCGCCGGCGGGCAGCACGCCGCCGGAGGCGACGGGCAGGCACAGTTCCCGCGCGTCCACTTCCCCCTCCGGCAGGGCGCGGCGCAGGATGTTCCCCAGGACGGCGGGCTGGAAGCCCGTGGTATAGCCGTTGATGAGGAAAAACAGCGGCATTTCCGACAGCAGCCCGGCGCACAGCTCCGCCAGCGGGTACAGCTCGTCCTCCAGTTTCCAGACTTCGCCGCCGGGGCCCCGGCCATAGCTGGGCGGATCCATCAGGATGCCGTCGTACCTGCTGCCGCGGCGCAACTCGCGCCGCACGAAGGCCTTGGCGTCCTCCACGATGAAGCGGCAGCGGTCCTCCGGCGCGCCGGTCAGTCCGCGGTTTTCCCTGGCCCAGGCGACCATGCCCCGGGCGGCGTCCACATGGGTGACCCGTGCGCCGGACATCATAAGGGCCAGGGTCGCTCCGCCGGTGTAGGCGAAGAGGTTGAGCACCCGGGCTCCCGGCCGTCCTTGGGCAAGGGCGCGCATCCAGTCCCAGTTGGCGGCCTGCTCGGGGAACAGCCCGGTGTGCTTGAACCCCGTTGGCCGGACGTAGAACCGCAGGTCCCGGTAGGTGATTTCCCAGCGCTCCGGTAGCGGCTTTTTGAAGGTCCAGGCGCCGCCGCCCGCCGCGCTGCGGGCGTACACCGCGTCCGCCTGCCCCCACAGCCCGGGCTGCGCCCGGGGCCAGATGACCTGCGGGTCGGGGCGCGAGAGCACAAAGGCGCCCCAGCGCTCCAGCTTCATCCCCTCGCCGGCGTCCAGCACCTCGAAGTCCCGCCAGGCGTCGCTCAGGAACACGCCGTGCCCTCCCGCTGGCCCGCGTCCTGCAGGCAGGTGTTGACGGCCTTGGCCCAGCCCGCGCGGCGGTCTTCGCGCGCCTGGGCGTCGATGGACGGCTCAAAGTCGCGCTCCGGCTGCCATAGGGCTGCGGCTTCCCCGGGCCCCTCGATCAGCCCGGCGCCCACGCCGGCCAGCAGCGCCGCGCCCAGGGCGGTGGTTTCCTGCTCCCGCGGCCGCTGCACGCGCACGCCGGAGAGATCCGCCTGCATCTGCATCAGCAGGTTGTTGGCGCTTCCGCCGCCGTCCGCGCGCAGGACGCCGGGATCCCGCCCCAGGGCGCCCGCCATCAGGCGCAGCAGGTCGTCAGACTGGAAGGCGATGGACTCCAGCGCCGCGCGGGCCAGGTGGCAGCGGTTGCTGCCGCGGGTGAGGCCCAGCAGCGTGCCCCGGGCGTACATGTTCCAATGGGGCGCGCCCAGGCCGGTGAAGGCCGGGACGAAGTGGACGCCGCCCGCGTCCTCCACCTGAAGGGCCAACTCCTCCGACTGGGCGGCGGTGGTGAGAATACCCAGCTCATCGCGCAGCCACTGGATGGCGGCGCCGGCGATGAACACGCTGCCCTCCAGCGCGAAGACGGGCCGGCTGCCGATGCGCCAGGCCAGGGTGGACAGCAGCCCCGGGACGTCCCCGGCCGGCTGCTCCCCGGCGTTCATCAGCATGAAACAGCCCGTGCCGTAGGTGTTCTTGACGTCCCCGGGGTTCATGCAGCCCTGGCCGAACAGGGCGGCGTGCTGGTCGCCCGCCAGGGCGCAGACGGGAACGGGCTCCCCCAGCAGGGAGGGATAAAGGGTGCCTGCCGCCTGCGCAGTGTCCAGCACCCGGGGCAGCAGGGCGCGGGGGATCCGGAAGACCCGCAGCAGGTCATCGTCCCAGTCCTGCGTGTGCAGGTTGAACAGCATCGTCCGGGAGGCGTTGGTCGCGTCGGTCACGTGCGGATGGCCCGCCAGCAGGCGGAAGGCGAGGAAACTGTCCACCGTGCCGAAGCACAGCCCGCCCGCCTCCGCGCGAGCCTGCAGGCCGTACTCGTCCATGAGCCAGCGCAGCTTGGTGGCGGAGAAATAGGCGTCCGGCACCAACCCGGTCTTGTCCCGGATGACGGGCGCGAGCCCCTCGGCCTTGAGCCGCTCCACCATCGGCGCGGTGCGCCGGCATTGCCAGACCACGGCGGGGGCCAGGGCTTTCCCGGTTTCCCGGTCCCAGACGAGGGTGGTCTCCCGCTGGTTGGCGATGCCGGCGGCGGCAATCTGCCCGGGGCGGATGCCGGCCTTCCTGATGGCTTCCCGCATCGCGCGGACAGTGGTGTCCAACAGGTCCTCCGGCGCGTGCTCCACCCATCCCGGGCGCGGGTAGCGCTGGGCGAACTCAAAGGCCGCCGATGCGGTGAGGCGGCCTTCGGGCGTGAAAACGGCGGCGCGGGAGGAGGTGGTGCCCTGGTCCAGCGCTAGGAGAAACTGTGCGCCCACGCGCCCTCCTTCCCGGGGCTATTCAAGGCGGATGCCGTACATGCGGCTGTTGTTCCGCCCGGAGGTTCCGATGACCAGCACGTCGTTGTAAACCGCCGGGGAGCCCTCTACCGGCCCGCCCAGCTCCAGGGTGAAGAGCACCTGCCCGGATGCGCCGTCAATCAGGTACAGCCGGCCTTCCGCGTCCGCCTGGATGACGCGGGCGCGCCCGTCCGCCGTATAGACGGCGACGGGGGAGGAGACGGAGCCCGCGGGCAGGGGAAGTTTCCACGCCTGCGCGCCGGTCGCCTTGTCCAGGGCGATGAGGGCGCCGCCCTCCTCGGTTTTGTTGAGGGTGAACAGCACCAGGCGGCCGATGTCGCCCCGGCCGACCAGCGGGCTGGCCTTCAGGCCGGAGCGCTCGTCCTTGTCGTACTTGGCCTTGATTTCGACCTTCCAGGCTTCCTGGCCCGTCAGCGCGTCCAGCCGGCGCAGGACGGCGGCGCCGTCTTTGCGGGAACGGTCGTACACCGTGGTGCCGGTGTACAGCGCCAGGGCGCTGTCCCCCTCCAGGTCCAGGGCGGGCGTGGCGTCGGTGTTGTCGCCCGCGTCGAAAGCCCAGACGGTCTTCATGGTGGTTGTGTCCACGCAGCGGACGATGCCCCGCTTGTCCGCCACAAAGGCATAGGGGCCGTACATTGCGGCGGAGCCCTCGATGGACACGCTGTTGTCGGGCTGCGCGCCGGCCTTGGTGCGCAGGTAGGTCACGTCCGGGTCGACGGTCAGGGTTTTGGTGTCCCGGATGTCAAACGTCGTGTTGAGGGTGACGGTGTACAGCAGGCCGTTCTCGCCGGCTACGACGAGGCTGTCGCTGAGGCGGTCGAATAGCGCCGTGCCGTCGAAGGCGCCGTTGGTCGCGTACTGCAGCTGGTTTTTGGTCTTGCGTCCGTTGATGAACTCCGCCCGGCTGCCGTCCACCAGGTTGTAGACGAAGAATCCGATGTCGCCCGTCTTGTCCGGCAGCTTGGAAATGCCCTGGCCGAAGGCGACCAGCGGCCGGCCCATCGGGTCCACCGAGACGCTCCCTTTCAGGGGGAAGCCTACGTCGAAGGGCGCGCGGGTGGGTTTGCCGTCGTTCAGGTCCAGGAAATAGACCTTGCCGTCCTGCGCCGCGAAGATGACTTCCTTCAGCGCGCGGACCTCCTTCTTTTCCTCGTTGAGGTTCATCATCTCGCGCACTTCGATGGGCCACTTGACGATGGCGGGCTGCCCCGTCCATCCCAGGCCGTAGAGGGTGCCGGCGTCGGCGGTGCGCAGGCTGCCCACCTCGGTCTGCCAGAGGACGGACATCTGCGAAAGCGGCATGTCCGCCGTGCCGAAGGCCGCGTTCTGGCGCATGCCGTCGCCCCGGAAGGTGAACACGCCCCCGGGATAGAAGGTATACCCTTCGCCGCCCTGCACGCTGATGGGCGTTTCCCGCGTATAGTCGCCCAGGCTCTTGCCGCCGCGGAATGCCGTCTCGGTGATTTTCATTTTGCCGGGGCTTTGCGCCTCGGCGGCCTGGGCGGTCAGCGCGGGCATGGGGGTGGCGGTGGGCGCCGCGGTCGGCGCGGCGGGTTCCGGAGGCGCGACGGTCTCTGCGGGCTCCACGGGCGCGATTGGTTCCGCAGGCTCCGGAGTTGCTGCGGGTTCTTCGGGCATGGCGGGCTCCACGGGTTCCACAGGCTCCACAGGCTCCATGGGTTCCGCGGTTCGCAGCGGCGCTTTCCAGTCCGTTGAGGCGATGACCAGCAGGTCCGTTCCCAGCGCGGCCGTTTCGTCCGGCGCCGGGCCGGCGCCCGGCGGGTCGGGCAGGGGGGTGAAGGCGGGCAGCATCTCCTGCAGGGTGGGGGTGTTTTGTCCGGGCGGGGGCGCCAGGATACCCGCGGCCGCATCCGGGGTCGGCTGGAACAGGGGCGGGGGGGTGAAGGTGGGCGCGGGGGTCGGCGCGGGGGTTGGGGTGGGCGCCGCCACGGTCAGCCGCACGGTCAGGTCGGTCTTGTGCCAGGCGTCGCCCTGCTTGAACCCCGCCGTCAGCAAGCCGTCCCGCGGCGTGTCCAGGATGGAGGTCAGCGTCCAGACGGTGTTAGCCGGCGCGTCCACGGCTTCCTGAACCCCGGGAATCTCGTTGTCCGCCTCATCCCAGATGCGCACGCCGTCAATCGCGCGGCTGGCGGTGAAGGTGAACACGGTCTTAACGCCGGTCTGCACCCTGTCCTCCGGCGTGTCAAACTTGAGGAGCCGGACCGGTTCCTGGCGTTTGACGCCCACCAGGGCCAGGGCGCCGTCCACCACCCGGTGGGACAGGCCGCGCGCCTGGCCCAGGATACCCTTGGCGTCCTGGGGCACCAGGAAGTAGGAAACGGCCAGCAGGATCACCAGCGCGAGAACCAGTGCCAGCAGCGCCATCGGCCAGCGCCGCGGCGGCAGGTCTTCCTCGTCGTATTCGTCTTCATGCCGGGGGGCATAGGGAGAGGGATCGCGCCGGGGGGGCTGGTAGTCGACCTCCTCGTAAACCCGGGGCGCCGGGCGCGAGGGCGGCGGCGCCGGCCGCGCGGCATCGTAGCCGTAGGGGGGCGGCGGGGGCGCGGCGTTCTCCGGCGGGTAGCCGGCGCGCAGCGGCGCTTCCCGGGTCTGTCCGGCGGCGGCCGGGTCCTGGTGGCGCTCGCTCCTGCGCCTGCGCGGCGCGGTCGGATATTCCTGGTTGGACATCAGCGGACTCCTTTCCTCCGGCGGGGACGCGGGGCGCCCCCGGTCAAAAGGCGGTCTTTTCTCGCAGGGTCGCGGTCAGATCTGCGATGGCCACGCGCTCCTGGGCCATGGTGTCCCGGTCGCGCAGGGTGACGGTGCCGTCTTCCAGGGTATCGAAGTCCACCGTCACGCAAAAGGGGGTCCCGGCCTCGTCCTGGCGGCGGTAGCGCTTGCCGATGGAGCCGGACTCGTCGTAGTCGGTCATGAAATCCCGGGAGAGCATCCGGTGGATGTCCCGGGCCTTGTCGCCCAGCTTGTTCTTCTGCAGCGGCAGGACGGCGGCCTTGAAGGGGGCCAGGGCGGGGTGAAGCCGCAGCACGCCGCGCACGTCGCCGCCCTCCAGCTCCTCTTCGTCATAGGCATCGCACAGGAAGGCCAGGGCCACCCGGTCCGCGCCCAGGGAGGGCTCCACCACGTAGGGGATGAAGCGCTCGTTGCTCACCGGGTCGATATATTCCATGCTCTCTCCGCTGTGCTCCTGGTGCTGCTTCAAATCGAAATCCGTGCGGTCGGCGATGCCCCAGAGCTCGCCCCAGCCGAAGGGGAAGCGGTACTCGAAGTCCGTCGTCGCCTTGGAATAGTGGGACAGTTCCTCGGGCTTGTGGTCCCGCAGGCGCAGGTTGTCTTCCTTCATGCCCAGGCTGATCAGCCAGTCCCGGCAGAACGCGCGCCAGTACCCGAACCATTCGAGGTCCTCTCCCGGGCGGCAGAAAAACTCCAGCTCCATCTGCTCAAACTCCCGGGTGCGGAAGGTGAAGTTGCCGGGGGTGATCTCGTTGCGGAAGGACTTGCCGATCTGGGCGACGCCCATGGGCAGCTTGCGCCGGGTGGCGCGGACGATGTTTTTAAAGTTGACGAAGATGCCCTGGGCGGTCTCCGGGCGCAGGTAGATTTCCGCCGCGGAGTCCTCCGTCACGCCCTGGTGGGTCTTGAACATCATGTTGAACTTGCGGATGCCGGTGAAGTCCTTCTTGCCGCAGACGGGGCAGGCGATCTGCTTTTCCTGCACCCAGGCCTCCAGCCGCTCGTTGCTCCAGCCGTCCGCCTGCAGGGCTTCGCCCCGGCTTTTGGCGTCTTCTTCAATCAGCTGGTCGGCGCGGAAGCGCGCCTTGCAGCCCTTGCAGTCCATCAGCGGGTCGTTGAAGTTGCCCACGTGGCCGGAAGCCACCCAAACGCTCCGGTTCATCAGGATGGCGCTGTCCAGCCCGACGTTGTGCTCGCTTTCCTGGACGAACTTCTTCCACCAGGCGCGCTTGACGTTGTTCTTGAACTCCACGCCCAGGGGGCCGTAATCCCAGGTGTTGGCCAGCCCGCCGTAAATCTCCGAGCCCGGGAAAATAAAGCCGCGCACCTTGCACAGCGCGACCAGCTTGTCCATCGTCAGCGGCACGTTCCGTCCTCCTTGCATAAGCCACATTATCATAGGGGCGCACCCGCCTTTTGTCAAGAAAACCCGCCCTTCCGGAGGGCGGGGAAGGCCGGCGCGCGCGCCGATGCGCCTGGTTTTCAGCCCCCCTCCGCCTCCGGCACGCGGCAGACCGAAATCCAGGCGGAGGCGCCCGAGGCGTCCATCAGTTCCGCCGGGCTCAGCCGGACCGCGCTATCGCCCGTGCCGCAGGCCGGGTAGACGGTATCGAAGCGCAGCAGCGAGCTGTCCAGGTAGACGGCGACGCCCTCGTTGACCCCGAAGGGGCACACGCCCCCCACTGGGTAACCGACCAGCCGCCGCACCTCCTGGGGCGGGAGCATGGCGGCCTTGCAGTGGAAGAAGGCCTTGAACTTCCCGTTATCCACCCGCGCGTCCCCCGCGGCGACCACCAGCACGGGCTTTTCCCGCACCAGAAAGGACAGGGTCTTCGCGATCTGCGCGGGCGGGCAGCCCACGGCCAGGGCTGCCAGTTCCACCGTCTGGCTGGACACCGCGAAGCGCATCGCCCGGTCCTGAAGGCCGAAGCGCTTCAGGTGCTCCTTCGCCTTGTCGAACAACCGACCGCCCTCCTTTTCCGTTTTACGGTATGGCAAAGCGCCCGGCCGGGAGCTTCCCGGCGGGGCGCCTCCCTTATTTCCGGTTCTTCAGCTTGGCCGCCACCATCTCCGCCGCGCCGGCGTACTCGTTCCGGGGCAGGTACAGCACCATGAACACGAAGGCGTAAGGCCTGTACAGCGTGATGCGGCCGGCGTGCGGGGACAGCCGGTAACGCGCCGCATCCTGCCAGACCAGGTATTCCTCGTGCGCCAGCAGGAAGGGCTTGCCCAGGCTGTTTTGCTGGAAGGAAGCCCTGTCGTAGCGGATAAAGCGCGACCAGCACCGGGCGCGCGTAGGCTCGATCCAGGTGCGCTTGAGCACGCCCTTGGGGTCGAGCATGTACTGCACGGACTCCCGCCCCTGCAGGAGCAGCAGGACGCCTCCCAGCAGCAGGAAGCCCAGCCCCAGCCCGACGGTATTGAGCAGGATGCCGGTGGAACGGAAGAAGGTCGCGAACACCCCGGGGCCGCCCAGGATGAACTCCAGGATCAGCATCACGGCGACGGCCAGCACCACCGCTCCCGCAGCGACCCGGAGCAGCAAGCCGAGGCGGGCGGGGTCGTTGACGGCCAGGCGGCTGTCCTCCCACACGTAGCGCACGGAGGGGTTGCCCAGGCTGCGCCCGCACTGCCCGCACAGCGGGCTGGGGTTCTGCCGAGCGCACCTGGCGCAGTAATAGACGAGCATCCTTCCCCTTTATCCTCCGCATCCGGCCGGGCGCGGCGCCCGGTTTTCCGCCCTGAGTATAGCAGACGGGCATAAAAGGCCGCAAACGGCCGTCGGTTTAGTCGAACCGGATCTCCCGCTCAAAGCATCTGGCGACCAGCTCCGCGATGCGCGCCGCGCCCGCGGCGTTGGGGTGGAGGCCGTCCGCGCTGTACTTGTCCCGGGGCGGGGGGCCCATCGTCGCGGCGTCAAAGCCCGCTTCCGCGTACAGATCCACGAAGGGCAGCCCGTAGTGCTCCGCCACTTTGCGGCTGGCTTCGCTGAAGTCCCCGAGGGTCAGGCTGCTGCTGAAGGGGCGGATGTTGAACCCGTCCTTCCGGGCCCAGGTGGTGCCGAGGATGACGATGCGAAGCCCCGGCTTCCAGGCCAGGAGGGACTCCACCACCCGGCTGTAGGCGCCCAGGAAGGTCCACACGTTCTTGTCCGCCAGGGGCTTTTCAAACTCTTCTTCGGTGCCCAGCGTGACGTCGGGATCCGCCAGGTCGTTGGCGCCGGCCAGGATGGTCACGACGTCCGGATCCTGGCGGTAAATCCGGTTCAGGTGGAAAAAGCTGTTCAGATCCAGCATCCGGTCCCCGGCCATGGACGCGCTGCCGACGCCCAGGTTGACGTGGACCAGGCCGAAACGGGCGGCTACCGGCTCCTGCCAGCCGCCCCGCTTTGTAATGCTGTCGCCGTAGGATACCCAGCGCTTTCCCTGCAGAGAGCCGGATTCCGAATCAGGTTTTGCGGTTGACGGCGTGTAAACCAGCGCAGCCAGCGCAATGCAGATCATCAACAGGAAAGATCCCTTGGTTTTGTCTGGAATCAGCCTCAAATCGGGCTCCTCCTTCCATTCCGCCTCCATTGTATCAGAAGTGAGAGCAATTAATCTGCATATTGCCGGCGCCTCCCTATTGCGC
>JAPXQZ010000062.1:0-8839 GCA_033813835.1 Clostridia bacterium
GCATTCCGATGACCCAGGCGGCGACGCGGTTGACGGAGGCGTCGAAATAGTCCAGCCCGAAGGCGACGCGGTCCTGCAGGCCGTTCCAGACGATTTCATCCATGATGCGCTGCAGCTCGTCGTCCAGCGCCGCCACGTGGTCGCTGTCCCAGCGCACGGGGCGGCTCAGGTGGAGCAGGGCCTGCCCGCAAAAGCCCAATACCGCCGTTATCTTGGCGGAGACAGCCTCGGTGGGATGGAAGTGGCCGGTATCCAGCGTAGGCATGACCTTGCGGGTGAGGGCGTAGCACAGCGCGTACTCGTGGCTGACCACGGTGAAGCTTTCGGCGCCGATGCCGAACAGCTTGCTCTCCAGCGCGCAGGGGGCGGGGCCTTCCCCCGCCCTGTCCCCGAAAATCTCATCCAGGGAGCGGGTCATGCGCTCCCGGAAGGCGGGGGTGTTCACGCAGGTGTCCTTGGTGCCGTCGGGCATCCAGAAGTTCACCACGCAGGGCTCGCCCAGCTTCCGGGCGAAGTCCAGGGCAATTTCCCGGCAGCGCTTGCCGTGCTCCACCCAAAATCGGCGCTTCGCTTCATCCGGGCTGGACAGGGAGAGATTGCCGTCCATCATGGGATGGGAAAAATAGGTGGGGTTGAAGTCCAGGCCCAGGCCCTCCGCCTTCGCGAAATCCACCCAGGGGGCGAACTCGCGGGGGGTATAGGCGTCCCGGTCGACAGCCTTCCCGCTTTTTACGGCATAGCTCGCGTGCAGGTTCAGCTTGGATTTGCCCGGAACCAAGGACAGCGCCATGCGGACGTCCTGCTGCAGCTCTTCCAGGCCGCGCGCGCGGCCTGGGTAATTGCCGGTCACCGCGATGCCGCCGGTGAGGCTGTCCGCGCCGTCAAACCCGCTGACGTCGTCCCCTTGCCAGCAGTGCATGGAAACGGGCACGGCGTCCGCCATCCGGAGGGCTTCCCCCGCGTCCACGCCCCGGGCGGCGAAGACTTCTCTCGCGTACTCAAATCCCTTCCGGACGGTCGTTTCTCCGCTCATGCGCACCCTCCCTTTCCGTCAGTCAACCCGCCTGTTTTCCGCGGCAGTCCTCGCCCGGGGCGGCGGCGCAGCCCATGATGCCGCGCGGCGACGGCCTGTCTCTCCGGAGCCATTATAGCACCTTCAGCCCGTTTTTTGGGCGTCGCCGGGTGGTTTCCGGCGCGGAAGAGCCGCCGGCTGCGCGAAGCTGGACGTCCGGGCGCGGCGGATTGCCCTGTGCGCGCAGGTGTGCCTCAATCATTTCCACGCGTGCATCCCGCCGCAGGAGGCGGTAGGCAGCCGCCTCGCGGGCAAGGGTCAGCACCGGCAGGCGCAGGCCTTTGGACTCAAGGGTCTCTATGATTGGCGGCAGAGGGGCGGGGGCGGTCCATCCGCCGCCAAAACCCAGATAGCTGGAATCCCCCATAACGTCCACCTGCACGCCTTCCACCACAAACTGCCCGAAATGGGAACGGACGTAGCGCGTCCAGGAGGGGGACACCGGGCGCAGGCATCTGTCCCCGAGAAGCCCCCCGATCCGGTAGGCGCCGCTTCGGTCGGCAATCAGGTCGATATCATGGGGCGTGAGATCCATCCCCCGGAGGGCGAAGGCGGTGCTGCCGGTCAGCGCCCAGACCAGGCCCTCCTCAGGGGCCAGTACGGCGCACAGCGCCCGCAGCGCGCGCAGGTGGGCGGCGGGAATCATGCCGTGTCCTCCCGATAGTTCAGTTGAGGGCGGTCGGAATGTTTCACGTGAAACAATCCTCCGACATCCATCATGCACGGAATCGAGGCAAGAGGCGGGCGCCTGGAGCCGCCCGGGCGGGATTCACGCCGGCGCGAACTGGCTCTCGTACAGCTCCTTGTAGCGGCCGCCCTTGCGCATCAGTTCCTCGTGGGTGCCGTGCTCGGCGATTTCGCCCTGGTGCATGACCAGGATGAGGTCGGCCCCCTTGATGGTGGACAGGCGGTGGGCGATGACGAAGCTGGTGCGCCCCTTCATCAGCCGGCGCATGGCCTCCTGGATGCGGTGCTCGGTCAGGGTATCCACGTTGCTGGTGGCCTCGTCCAGGATGAGCACGGGCTTGTCCGCCAGCATGGCGCGGGCGATGGTGAGCAGCTGCTTTTGCCCGGAGGACACGTTGTCCGCCGCCTCGTTGATGACCATCTGGTAGCCGCCGGGCTGGGTCAGGATAAAGTGTTCCGCGTGCGCGGCGGCCGCGGCGGCCTTCACCTCTTCGTCCGTCGCGTCCGGGCGGCCGTAGCGGATGTTGTCCATGATGGTGCCGGAGAACAGCCAGGTGTCCTGCAGCACCATGCCGAAGGCGCTGCGAGCCTCCTTCCGGGTCAGGGTGGCCAGGTCCACGCCGTCCAGGGTGATGCGGCCGGACAGCGGCTCGTAGAAGCGCATCAGCAGCTTGATCAGGGTGGTTTTGCCCGAGCCCGTCTCGCCCACGATGGCGCAGGTCTGCCCGGGCTGTACGCACAGGGAGAAATCGTGGATGACGATGGTGCCCGGGTCGTAGCCGAAGCGAACGTTCTCGAAGCACACGCGCCCCTTGACCGGCCCCAGTTTGGGGGCGTCGTGCGGCTCGGTTTCCTCCTGCACATCCATGAACTCAAAGACCCGCTCGGCCGCGGCGGCCATGGTCTGGATCTGTCCGGTCACCTGGGCGAAGGACATCAGCGGCTGCATGAAGTTGCGAACGTACTGGATGAAGGCCTGGATGTCGCCCACGGAAATGCGGCCCATGGCCGCCTGCGCGGCGCCGAAGATGACCACCAGCAGGTAGCCGAGGTTGCCCACGAAGGTCATCAGGGGATGCATGAGGCTGGTGAAGAACTGGCTCTTCCAGGCGCTTTCGTACAGCGCGCCGTTGGTCTTCTCAAACGCCGCGACGGCGGCGCCCTCCTGGCGGAAGGCCTGCACCACCTGGTGGCCGGAGAAGGTTTCCTCCACCTGCCCGGACAGCGCGCCCAGCTGTTGCTGCTGGGCCTTGAAGAACTTCTGGGAGCCGGTGAAGATGATGCGCGCCAGCACGATGGAGACGGGCACCACCAGCAGGACGAGGCCCGCCATCAGGGGGCTGATGGTGAACATCATCACCGTCACGCCCACCAGCGTCGCCAGGCCGGAGATGAGCTGGGTGAACACGTTGTTGAGGTTCTGGGAGACGGAGTCCACGTCGTTGGTGATGCGGGAGAGCACGTCGCCCACGGCGGTCTTCTCAAAGTAGCCGGCGGGCACGCGGTGAATTTTTTCCCCGATGCCCTGGCGGAGGCTGAAGCTGAAGTCGGCGGTGACGCCGGCGATGAGGCGGTGCATGAAGAAGGAGAACAGGGCGGAGAGCAGGTAGAGGCCCAGCAGGAACAGCAGCGTGCGCCCGATGAAGGCGAAATCGATGCCCCCTCCGCCCTTCACCCGGGACACCAGGCCTTCGAAGATGGCCGTAGTCACCTGGCCGGTGATTTTGGGGCCGAAGATGCCGATGAGGGTGCTGAGCGCCGAGAGGGCGCCGCAGAGGAGCAGTTTGCCCTTCCAGGGGTGAAGCGCCTGCGTCAGCCGCCGGAAGGCGACCTTGAAATTCTTGGGTTTTTCAACCGCGCCCGGGCCGTGCCGGTTTCCCGGACCCCGCCCGCGCTCCGCCTGCCGCCGGTCAGACATGGTCTTCCCCTCCTTCCGGGCCCAGCTCCCTGTCGGACAGCTGGCTCCGCGCGATCTGCCGGTAGGCGGGGCAGTTTTCCATCAGCTCCCGGTGCGTGCCCTGGCCGGCCAGCCGCCCCTCCTCCAGCACGATGATGCGGTCGGCCTGCATGACCGTCGCGATGCGCTGGGCGACGATGAGCACGCCGGCGCCGCCCAGCTCGTCTTTCAGCGCCTGGCGCACCAGCAGGTCGGTGCGGTAGTCCAGCGCCGAGAACGAATCATCAAACAGCAGGAAGCGCGGCGTGGCCGCGATGGCGCGGGCGATGGACAGGCGCTGCTTCTGCCCGCCGGAAAGGTTGCCGCCCCCCTGGGCGACCGGGCTTTGGTATCCCTGCTCCCGCTCCCTGATGAAGCGCTCCGCCTGGGCCAGGCGCGCGGCGTGTTCCATCTGCCCGTCATCCATATCGGGGTCGGCGTACTTCAGGTTGCTTTGGATGCTTCCGGAGAACAGCTGGGCCTGCTGGGGCACAAAGCCGAACTGCGCGCGCAGCGCCTTGAGGTCCCAGTCCCGCAGGTCCACGCCGTCCAAGGTGATTTTCCCGCCGGTGACGTCAAAGAAGCGGGGAATCAGCTGCAGCAGGGTGGACTTTCCCGCGCCCGTCGCCCCGATGACGGCGGTAGTCTGGCCTTCCCGTATCTCGAACGTCAGCCCGTGCAGCACCTCCTTGGCGGAATCCGGGTAGCGGAAGGATACGTCCATAAACCGCAGATAGCCCCGCTCCGCCGCCACGGGCGGCTGCGGGTTCGCCGGGCTTTGGATGGTGGGCGAGGTCTCAAGCACCTCGTCCACGCGCTGGGCGGCCACCTCGGCCCGGGGCAGCATGACGGCGCTGAACATCGCCATCATCGTGAAGGCAAAGGCAATCTGCAAGGTGTAGCTGATGAAGGCGATCATGTCGCCCACCTGCAGGCGGCCCAGGTCGACGCCCTTGGCGCCGAACCACAGGATGAGCAGAGCGACCACGTTGACGATGAGCATCATCATGGGCATGATGAAGCTGAAGGCGTTGTTGATGAACAGGGTGACGCGGGACAATTCCCGGTTGGCCTCCCGGAAGCGCTCCGTCTCGTACGCCTCCCGGGAAAAGGCGCGGATGACCTGCACGCCCGTCAGGTTCTCGCGGGAGACCAAGTTCATCCGGTCAATCAGGCGCTGGAGCACCTTGAACTTCGGCGTGACCACCCGGGCGATGAAGATGACCAGCAACACCATCGCCCCGACCGTGACCGCCACAATCCAGCCCAGGCCCGTGTTGGCCTGAACCACCCGCCAGATGCCGCCCAGGGCCAGCAGGGGCGCGTAGAACAACATGCGCATCATCATGACGCCCATGTTCTGCACCTGGCTGACGTCGTTGGTGGAGCGGGTGATGAGGGAGGCGGTCGAGAAGCGGTCCACCTCCGCCCGGGAAAAGGAGAGCACCCGCGCGTAAATCCGCCCGCGCAGGCTGCGGCCTACGCGCGCGGCGGAGCTGCTGGAGAAGTAGGCGGCCAGCAGCGCGGCCAGGCCGGAGAGCAGGGTCAGCCCCAGCATCTTCAGCCCCTGGTTCCACAAAAAGGCGTTGCGCACCTGATCCGCGTCCACGCCCAGCCGGCCGTATTCCGCGCGCACATACTGCACCGCGGCCTGGCGGAGGAACTGCTCCGCCGCGTCTCCTTCCAGGGGAATCCGATCCTTCATTTTTTCGGCCAGCGTTTCCCGGCTGACCAGCCCGCTGCGCAGGCCCGCGAGCATCGTGTCCCCGCCGGGCTGGCTTTCCAGGGTGAAGGACAGGGCCATGGGCAGGGTCAGCGCCTGCTCGGCAGCCTGACGCTGCGCCGCGTCCAGGCCTGTTTTCAGGCGGTAGGCCTCGCCGTCAGGCCGGTAGGCGTCCAGCGCGGCCTGGCGCTCCGCGTCGCTTTCCATCAGGGGCAGCAAGCCCTGCAGGGAAGCCCGGGAAAGGGATTCCGCCAGCGGGGAGGGGACGCCGCCCTGTTGCACGCCCACGTTGACCAGCGCGGAAGTATAGCCGGGCAGCGCCATTTCGCTGAAGGCCTGTACGCCCAGCAGCAGGAAGACCAGCAGCAGCGCCTTCCATTCCGGCCGCATGAACTTGAATATTTTCAATCTTTTTTCCTTTCCCTGGATGTTTCACGTGAAACAATCCGCGCGTCAGGGTTCCCCGTTCGGCTCCTCCGGCGCCTCCTCCCGCGCCGCATTCTTTTTCAGCGTCAGCTTCACCGCCTCCACCCGCGTGTTCCGGGCGCGCAGCACCTTGAGGGTAAAGCCTTCTCCCTCGATTTCCGGTTCCTCGCCGGGCCGGGGGATGTAGCCCAGCTGTTCGATGACGTAGCCGGCGATGGTGTCCGATCCCTCGGACTGGATGTCCAGGTCGAAGGCGCGGTTGACGTCGTTGAGCGGCAGGCTGCCCAGCAACACCGCCTCGTTCTCCCCGGTCATCTGCAGGGGGGCGTCGTCATCGTCGTCGTACTCGTCCTGGATGTCGCCCACGATTTCCTCGATCAGGTCCTCCAGCGTCACGATGCCGACCATGCCGCCGAACTCGTCCACCAGCACCGCCAGGTGCTGCTTGGATTTCTGAAACTGCACCAGCAGCTCGTCGGTGTACATGGTGTCGGGAATGAACAGGGCCGGGCGGGCGATGTCCTTGAGGCTCATGCGGCGCTCGTTCAAGGCCTGGAGGTTGAGCAGCACGTCCTTCAAGTGGATGATGCCCAGGATGTTGTCCTTGTCCTCCTCGTACAGCGGGATGCGGGAGCGCAGCTGGGTGAGCAGCACCTCCATGTTCTTTTCGAAGGGGTCCTCCGCGTCCAGCATGTCCGTGTCCACCCGGGGCACCATGATTTCGCGCACCAGCCGGGTGTCCAGGGAGAGGACGCCGCGCATCATGTTGAACTCCTCCGCGTCGATCGCGCCGTCGTTGCGGCTGGAGCTGAGCAGGGCCTTCATCTCCTGCCGGGTCAGCTTTTCCTCCTTCTTGGAAAAGTCAATCGGGGTCAAACGCTTCAGAAGGCCCACGGACACGTTGAGCAGCCAGATGAACGGCCGGAAGAGGGAGCGCAGCAGCAGGACGGTCCCGGCGCTGGCCCGGGCGTACTGCTCCGGAATCTGCAGCGCCAGCTGCTTGGGATACAGCTCGCCCAATACCAGGGAGACGTAGGAAATGGCGAGGGTCAACAGCAGGCTGGCCAGGGTTTCCGCGGCCGGGAAGCTGCCCAGGGCCGGCGTCAGGCGGCTGAGGAAGGCCTGGGACGCCGAGGCGGAATTGAAAAAGCCCGCGAAGGTGATGCCGACCTGGATGGCGGACAGGAAGGAATCGGGGCTCGCGAGCAGTTTTTGAACTTTTCTGGCCCTCTTGTCGCCCTTCTCCGCCAGCTCCCGGATTTTGGCCGGGTTGAGCGAGACGAAGGCCATTTCGGCGCCGGCGAGGAAGGCGTTGATCAGCGTGAGGGCGAGGATGAGGACGAGGGAACCGAGCACCGAGGGCGAGCCGGGGTCATCCATGAGGGGAACCACGCTCCTTCAAGGGAATTTGGCTTATTATACAAGGCGGGGAAGCGCAATGCAAACCAGGCGGGGAAACAGCCGCCTTGCGGCGGTGGCGCGCCGCCGGTATACTGGAATCCGGACGGACAACCGGGCGGCACCCGCCGCGGGATGACAATTAAGGAGAACGTAATGAGAAAAGCGACAAGGTGCCTTGCGTTGCTGGCGGTCCTTTGCCTGTTGCTCCCCTTGGCCGGCGCTTCCGGGGAAACCGGCGCGTGGGTTTCAGGGAAGGCCATCCCCGCGGACGCGGCGGAGGTGGACCTGCGGAACGTCAAACTGCGCGACGAGAAGGAGCTGATGCGGGCCATGGCCTCCCTGCCCCGGGTCCGCACGGTCTACTTGGAGGGCAGCGGGCTGAAGCTCAAGAGCCTGGCCGCGCTGAGCGCGGCGTACCCCGGGGTGCTGTTTTCCTCCCCCTTCACGCTCTTTGGTCGCGCGTTCCATACGTCAGATACGGAAATCGACCTGGGCAGCGCAAAGATGACCGGGTACCAGTCCCTGCTCTGGGCGGTGCAAAGCATGCCCAACCTGAAAAAGCTGACGGCCTTCGGCGCCTCGCTCAACCAGAAGCGCTACGAGGCGCTGCTTGCCGCGCGGCCGGGACTGGAATTGAACTGCACCCTGAGTTTCCTGACCTATTCCCTCCGGACCGACGCGACCGCCTTCTCCACCCGCAAGGGCAACCACAAGCCCTTCTACAAAAACCGCGACTTTGACATCTTAAAGTACGTTCCCGGCCTGCTGGCGCTGGACCTGGGGCATAACCACGTCAACGACCTGACCTTCCTCCGGCAGTGGCCCCGCCTCAAAATCCTCATCATGGCGGACAACAACATCGCTGATCTGTCCGTCATCGGGGAACTGGCCGAACTTGAATACCTGGAGCTGTTCATGAACCCCATCACCGACGTGACGCCGCTTCAAAAGCTGACCAAACTCAAGGATCTGAACATCTCCTGGACGAGCGTCAGGGACGTTTCGCCGCTGATGGAGATGACCTGGCTGGAACGGCTGTGGCTGACGCAGATCAAGCCCCGCTTGCCCGCGGGCCAGGTGGACGCCCTGCGCGCGGCGCTGCCCGACACCGAGATCAACGACACCGCCTGGCTGTCCACCCAGGGCGGCTGGCGGGAGCATCCCCGCTACCTGACGCAGGCGAACATCTTCGGCCTGCAGGTCTACCGGGGCTGGGACAACCCAAAGCCGGAGGCGCCGTAAGGGCTCGGCGCGGCAGGGACGGAGCAGCCCGTGGTTCCTTTTCCTTTGATTGACACCCGTTAAGCCTTGTGCTACTATCAAAAACCGTCAGCGGCAGGGCTTTTCGCCCACGCGCTGCCCCGACGGTGATGCGCCTGTAGCTCAGTCGGACAGAGCAACGGCCTTCTAAGCCGTGGGCCAGGGGTTCGAATCCCTTCAGGCGCGCCAGCACGCGGTGGGTGTAGTTCAGTGGTTAGAGCGCCAGATTGTGGCTCTGGAAGTCGTGGGTTCAACTCCCATCACCCACCCCATTTTTTCCTCCCGCGCGGCGGCGGTGGGGTGTAGCCAAGCGGTAAGGCACGGGACTTTGACT
>JAPXQZ010000063.1:0-8825 GCA_033813835.1 Clostridia bacterium
GCTGGGCTACACCTGGCAGTTCATGTTCAACGTGTTCTTCACCTCCGTCACCGCCCAGCTGGGCCTGGGCGCCACGTCCATGATTACCAGCAGGGACACCGTCATCCTGGGCATGTCCATCGTCAACACCTGGCAGTACGCGGGCTATATCATGCTGATCTTCGTCGTCGGTATCCAGTCCACCCCGGTGGAGGTCATGGAGGCGGCCACGGTGGACGGCGCCAGCTATTTCCGCCGCATCACCCGGGTGCTCATCCCGATGATCGCCAACGCCTTCACCGTCTCGCTCTTCCTGACCATCGTCAATTCCTTCAAGTTGTTCGACCTCAACGTCGCGCTGACCAAGGGGGGCCGTCCGCGCGCTTCATGGGGCAGGCGGTCAACTCCAGCCAGCTGCTCACGCTGACCATCTACAGCAAGTCCATCGCCACCAAGGAACTGGCCAAAGGGCAGGCGATGAGCGTGGTGCTGTTCATCGTGCTGGTCGTCTTTTCCTTGATTCAGGTCACCATGGGCAAGCGCAGGGAGGCGGAGGCATGACGCAAAAGGCTTTGAACCCCGCCGCCGTCAGCCCGAAGCGCCCGCGCCGGCTGGGCCGGTTCCTGCTGGAGGCGCTGGCCATCCTGCTGATGCTGCTGGTGCTGTCCCCCTTTGTCATCGTGTTCCTCAACGCCAGCAAAACCTATGACCAGATCACCCTCTCGCCCGTAGCGCCGCCCACGGACCTGTCCAACCTCTGGCATAACGTCAAGGCGGTTTTCAACGGCCCGGTCACGGACCTGCTGGGCGCCTTCCTGGACAGCGCGCTAATCACCGCGGTATCCCTGGTGGTCATCATCTTCTTTCAGCCATGGCTGCCTGGGTGCTGGTGCGCAACCGCTCGCACTTCTCCCGCTTTGCCTTCGTGCTGTTCGTCGCCGCGATGGTCATCCCCTTCCAGGCGGTCATGTACCCCCTGGTGTATTTCCTCAAAGGTATCGGCGACACCCTGGGCGTGCGCCTGCTGGGCACCGTGCCCGGCATCACCTTCGCCTACTTGGGCTTCGGCTGCTCGCTGTCCATCTTCATCTTCCACGGCTTCATCAAGGGCATCCCCCTGGCGCTGGAGGAAAGCGCAACCATCGACGGCTACTCCCTGCCCGGCACCTTCTTCAAGGTGGTGCTGCCGCTGTTGACCCTCACGGTGATGACCGTCGCCATCTTAAACGGCATCTGGATCTGGAACGACTACCTGCTGCCCCTGCTGGTCGTCGGCGGCAGCGAGGCGCAGGCCATTCCCCTGGCGGTCACCACCTTCGCCGGCGCCCACGTGAAAAAATGGAACCTGCTGATGACCACCGCCCTTTTAGCCATGGCGCTCATCATCGTGATGTTCCTCTTCGCCCAGAAATACATCATCAAGGGCATGGTGGAGGGCGCGGTCAAGCAAGCCCGGTTTCCCGGCAGATAGCGGCCCGCCGGGTCGTTTCTTCATTTTATTGAGGCGCGCCCATCGTCCCGCGCGGTGCTATAATGGCCTGGAAACAATATCCAGGCAGGGCGCACGCGGCGCGCCCGGAAGGAGAGACCGATGATCGACCTGCGCAGCGACACCGTGACCCGGCCCACCCCCGCGATGCGGGATGCCATGGCGAAGGCCCCGGTGGGCGACGACGTGTACGGCGACGACCCGACCGTCAACGAGCTGGAGGCGCTGGCCGCGGACGTCACGGGCATGGAGGCCGCGCTGTTCGTCTGCTCCGGCACCATGGGCAACCAGCTGGCCATCATGACCCACACCCGTCCGGGAGACGAGCTCATCGCGGGGTTGAACAGCCACGTCATCCAGCACGAGGCCGGGGCTTACGCCCGCCTGTCCGGCGTATCGGCGATGACGTCGGACGATCCTTCCGGCGGGGTCACGGCAGCGGACGTGCGGCGGCTGTGCCGGGAGCCGGACAACCTGCACCACCCCGTCACCCGGCTGGTATGCCTGGAAAACGCCCAGTCTGACGGGCGGGTGGCACCCCTGCATCAAATCCGGGAAACCGTCCGGGAAGCCCATACGCGGGGGCTGCTGGTCCACCTGGACGGGGCGCGGCTGTTCAACGCGGCGGCGGCCTTGGGCGTCCCGACGGGGGAGGTTGTCGCTGGGGCGGACTCGGTGATGTTCTGCCTGTCCAAGGGCCTGTGCGCGCCGGTGGGCTCCATGCTCTGCGGCACCCGGGCTTTTGTCGCGCAGGCGCGGCGCAACCGCAAGGTGCTGGGCGGCGGCCTACGCCAGGCCGGCGTGCTGGCCGCCTGCGGGCTGCTGGCCATCCGGGAGATGGCGCTCCAGCTCTCTGAGGACCACGCCAACGCCAGGGCCCTGGCCCGCGCGCTGTCCGGCCTGCCCGGCGTGGCAGTCGACCCGGAAGCGGTGCAGATCAACATGGTTTTCGCCCGTATCAGCCTGCCGGGTTTCCAGGACGGCACCTTCGTCTCCCGGCTGCTGGAGCGGGGCGTGATGATCAACGGCGCGCCGGACGGCAACTACCGCTTCGTCACCCACCACGACGTTTCCGCGGAGGACACGGAAAAGGCCGCGCAGCGCATCGCGGAGTGCCTGCGGTAAGGCTGCCTTCCATCCGGTTGCGCGCTGGCCTTTGCGCCGGGAATCATGATATGCTTGCTCTGACGCTCGTTTTACCCGACCAGATAACGCCGGTTCCGCGGCGGTCTGGTACGGTGACGGATGACGCGGTCGTGTGTGAATCATCGCAAGGAGGCGCACCATGAAACCTGAATCGCTGGCGGCGGCCCGGGAAGTCTACCGCATCGAGTCGGACAGCATCCTCAAGGCCCTGGACTACTTTGACGAGGTTCCCTTCGCCCGCGCGGTGGAGGCGCTCAAGGCCGCGCCGCGCATCGGGACGACGGGCTGCGGGCATTCCGGCATCATCTGCCAGCATTTCGCGCACCTGCTGTGCTGCATCGAGCGGCCCGCGCGCTTCATTTCGCCCGCCGAGGCCGTCCACGGCGCGATGGGGTTCGTGACGCGCGGGGACGTGATGGTGTTCGCCTCCCGCGGCGGGAAGACCGCCGAACTGATTCCCATCCTCGACATCTGCAAGGCCAAGGGCGTCACCAGCATCCTGGTGACGGAAAACCTGGAATCAGTCCTGGCCCGGAATGCGGACATCGTCCTGAAGCAGTTCGTGACCCGGGAAACGGATCCCTATAATTCTCAGGGAACCACGTCGACTGTCGCCCTGTGCGCCATTTTCCACACCCTGCAGACCGCCCTGATCCACGAGACCGGCTTTGTCAACGAGCAGTTCGCGGTCATCCACCCCGGCGGCGCAGTCGGGGAGCGGCTCAACCCGAAAAAAGGATGAATCTTTACCGGGTTGGATGAATTCAACCGCTGTTATACGAAGCGAAGGAGTAAACGCACTGATGGGCCGAGAATTTTTGATGACGATGCGAAGCCGAAAGAGCGAGGCGTAGCCGTAGCCTACGCCGAGTGATAGCGGCAAGCAGCGTCGCAAAAAGGCCGGTTCATCGAAGCGTTTACGATTGAGTTTAGTATGATAAGGGCGTTTCCGTTTGGAAACGCCCCCGTTTTTTCCTTTATCCGGCGCCTTTGCCGCTCCGGTTCGCCATGCCCGCGTCGGCCGCGGAATTACGCCTTCCCCTCGCAGGAAAACAGGCGCAGTTTCCGGATGGCCGCCTCGTAGGACGCCTTGCGCATCTGGGGGGAGACCTGCTCGATGCTGCGGTTGTGCCGGGCGACCCAGTCGTGTGCGGCCTGGCTGGCGGCGTTGCTCACGTCGGTGTAAATGTTGATTTTCTGGATGCCGTCGCGCACCACGTTGCGGAAATCGTCGTCGGACAGGCCGGAGCCGCCGTGCAGCACCAGCCCGATATCGGTGACCTTGCGCACCGCGCGCAGGCGTTCCAGGTCCAGAACCGGCGGCGTCTTGTACACGCCGTGGGCGGTGCCGATGGAAATCGCCAACGCGTCCACCCCGGTGCGGCCGACGAAGTCGGAAACGTCCTCCGGCCGGGTATAGACGTAGCCGATGTCAGCGGGGTCGTCGAACACCACGTGCCCCAGCTCCGCCTCCACGGACACGCCGTGGCGGTGGGCGAAGTCCGCCATCTCCCGCAGGCTTTTCACGTTGTCCTCGTAGGCCGTCTCGCTGCGGTCGTACATGACGGAGGTGAATCCGCTTTCGATGGCGCGCTTGATGACCGGCTCGGTAAAGCCGTGGTCCAGGTGCAGCCCGACGGGTACGCTGGCGCGGGCGGCCAGCAGCTTGCCCATGCTGAGGAACAGCTCCATGTCGTTGCAGTTCAAAAGCGACTCCGCCGTGCCGATAATGACCGGCGCGCGCAGCTCCTCCGCTGCGTCCATCACGCCCAGCGCCATCTCCACGGTGAAGGTGTTGAACATGCCCACGCCGTAGCGGCGCAGCCGCGCGTCCTGCAGGATTTCCTTCATGTTGACGAGCATTCCCGATCCCTTCCTCCGGCCTCCGCCGGAAAGCCCCGGCCTTTCCGGGACTTTTCTCACACGGTTGCCATTATGAACCCTTCAAACGGCGGAATCAACCGTGTTTTCCGGGCGAAGCCGCCAAATTTGCATCTTCCCGGCGCGTCAGGGGACGCGGTCTGCCAGCTGGAGGATGGATTCCAGCCGGCTTTCGTGCGTAGTCGCCCCCAGGGATTGGATACACCGGCTTCCCATTGCGACGCCCATGCGCGCGCAGCGGGACGGGGGCAGGCCCAGGGTCATCCCGCGCAGGAAGCCCGCCATGAAGGCGTCACCCGCGCCGGTGGTGTCGAGCGGGTCTTCGCAGGGGAGCGCCGGGACGGCCTCCCCCCAGTTTCCGTCCGTCAGGAAGCAGCCCCGGCCGCCCAGCTTGACGCCCGCCAGGCGCGCGCCCTTTTCAACAAAATACCGCGCCGCGTCCCGCGGCTCCCTCCCGCCGCCCAAAAACGCGGCCTCCTCCTCACTGGGGAAGAAAACGTCCAGGTAGGGAAGAATCTTAAGCAGCAGCGCCGGCTTGTCCGCGGCCCTGCTGCCGCCGCAGGCGTCCATCGCGGTCTGAAGCCCCTGCGACCGCGCGCGGCGCATCAGCTGAATCAGGGGCTCTCCGTCCAGCGTCGGCAGGCCTAGGAAACTGCCCACGAATAGGATGCCCGCCCGGGCCAAAGCCGCGTCGGTCAGGGCGGAGGCGTCGTAGCGGTCGTTGGCGCCGGCCTGGTACACGAAATGCCGGTCGCCGCCGGGCGTGCACAGCACGATGCTGGTGGCGGTGACCTCCCCTTCCATCTTTTGCACATAGTCGGCGAACACCCCGTACTTCTTGAGCCGGCCCAGCACGCCGCCGGAGGCGAAATCATCCCCCACCGCGCCGGACATGCACACGCGCGCGCCCAGGTTGGCCAGGTTGATGGCTACGTTGAGGGCGTCCCCGCCCGTCGCGTGCAGGATGTGCCCGGCGTAGGTGGTGTCCCGGTCGAACACCGTCCGGTCCACCCCGGAGGCGACCACGTCCATCACCATCAGCCCGGCGCACAGCACGTCAAAGTCTTTCATCTTCCCACGCTCCGTTTCGCCATCGGCATACAAGCCCGATGGCCGTTTGGAATCCCTTCGACCCGCATTATCGCACATCCGTCTCCGCTTCCGCGACGCCCCTTGACGGTTCTGGGCTGTTTGGCTATCATACCCCTTGCCTTTCGGCAAAAACCGGACCCATTAGCTCAGTTGGCAGAGCACTTGACTTTTAATCAAGGTGTCCCGCGTTCGAGTCGCGGATGGGTCACCAAACCCCTGATACCGCGTGGCGTCAGGGGTTTTTGTATCAAGCGAGTGTTCACGGGCTCCCGTTGAAACCGGATGGACTTATCCCCGGGTCTCCGACGATTCCCCGGGGACGCTCCCCGCGGAACCAGGTCTGAACTTGGGCCGTTGCAGAAGCGCCCGGCGCCGCCATGTCTTGCGCTTCCCATAAAAAACGGTTGACAAACCTGCGGGGCCTCCCTACAATACCATTTGCGCCTGAAATCGCCGCGGGGCAGCGCGTGCGCGCGGGATGCGCGGGCGGGAAAGTCTGCGGACGTGGCGGAACGGCAGACGCGCCAGACTTAGGATCTGGTGCCTAACGGCGTAAGAGTTCAAGTCTCTTCGTCCGCACCAGCCAAGCCCCGGGGCGCGGATTCCCCGGATACCTGCGGTAGTAGCTCAGTTGGTAGAGCGCAACCTTGCCAAGGTTGAGGTCGCGAGTCCGAGTCTCGTCTACCGCTCCACGCCGGGATTGCTCGCGCTACGCTCCGGAATCCCTCCTCCTCCGGTGAAAAGCTGGCTTTCCGCCGGACGGGGCGGAACGGGCGATGGGGAAAAGAGACCGGCGCCCCACCGCCGGTCGACGGCGACCGCCCGGAACGCGCGCTCCGCGCAATCGGACCCCTGCGGGTGTAGCTCAATGGCAGAGCTCCAGCCTTCCAAACTGGTCACGTGGGGGCAGAGGCGAGCGCCCGCGGGCGCGGGATGCAGCGAGCCGCCAGCCCAATGAGCAAGGAAGGTTTCCGACCGAAGCCCGCGAGGGAGAGAAACCGCCCGTTGCAAATTGAGGGGCCGACTAACTTTTTGGACAGTCACTTGCACGACGATCGGTTTCACGGGATGAACCACCTGCGGGTGTAGCTCAATGGCAGAGCTCCAGCCTTCCAAGCTGGTCACGTGGGTTCGATTCCCATCACCCGCTCCACATGCGCCTTTAGCTCAGTTGGTAGAGCACCTGACTCTTAATCAGGGTGTCCCGGGTTCGAGTCCCTGAAGGCGCACCAGCAGAAAGCCCCTTGAATGCAATGATTTCAAGGGGTTTTTTGTATGGGCGGGAGTTAGAACGCCATTGCTCCAAATCTTCATATTCTTCATAATCGCGTGAAAGTGACAGTACCAGAAGGCCGAAGCCTTAATTCACGTCGAATACCACGACATATCATGATACAGTCTCTTGCTCTCCGGCTGCTGCTTAACGGCCGGAGAGATTTTCTTTGATCTCAACCACCATTAGTTATTCACATATAAAACCCGTCCGTATCGAAAATGTGCGCAAGTTCGTCGTCATTGGTCGCTTGCATCACCTTGTTTCGGATAGCGCCCATTGACATATCAAGACGTTTGAACCGGCCTTGATTACCCATGCGAATTAGCTGCATGCGCCCTACGCCCTGCGCCTGGAAGTTCAGCCCCAGAACGGCGCGCTGAGCGTATGGCTGTACCGGGCGGAAGCGGAGTAAAAGGATTTTCCGGGCGCTTCATGCCTCCGGTTGCCGGAAAGCCCGCCCAATGCGGCCGGGCTTTTCTCTTTTTTATCCGCCCGGCGAGCGGCTGCCCTGTGCCCAGGCAAAGAAAAGCCCGCCGTTTAGGCGGGCGAACGAAGGCCGGCGACATGCAGACCGGCGGTCAATGATCCTGCTTCTCTCCGCCATCCTTCCCATGGGGGAAGCCGAAATCCAGCTGGCAGGCGTTGCAGTGGTAGCGGGGATCGTTCATGGACATGCAGCAGCCGCCCAGCTTGACTTCCTTCCGGGTAACCTTGTCCATCAATTCAGGGTTCCAGTTCGGCAGGCCGAACAGGTAGCGGGCGACGTTTTCGCTGCCGCAGCGGGGGCATTTTTCCATGGCGGGCTCCTTCTGGACAGGCTCGTTTGTCGAAGGCGTACGCACATTATAGCAGAAATATTCGAATCGAACCCGTTTGGCTCATTCCCCTCCCGCTCCCCAACAAAGCAATCATCCGGACTCATCTCCTGCCTTTAAGAGGGGGTACAGACTATCTTGTCCTGGCATGGAGATCCTTTATAGGACTCTTTAAAAGAACCAGGGCCCGTCAATCGGTTTGGGGTGATTTTCCCTGAAATAAAATCGCCGCGAACGAAGCGTAGTCCGCGACGACGTGGCTAATCACTCAAGAAATGATAAAATGCACCCCCCTTCCTAATGTCAAACTATTTGAGGGGAGGGGGGTGCAAAACGCTGGGAAGCTTTGATTTATAAAGGAAAATCGAAACACTCGGGCCTTTCGCAAAGTACCGAAGACCCGTACAAAGTTATCTGCCGCCCTTCTGACTAGATTTGTCTTCAGTAATACTGGTCAAGTTGAAGTAAGATGTGACTAATAGAGGAGAGTTGAGCCAAACCCGGTTCTGTGCTATACTCCTCGCAGATATCAAAGTACTCATTAAAAACCGAAAGCGATCTATGCGTGAATGGCTGATAACAACATGAGGGGTTTGCAGGCCGAAGGCCACAGTCGATGGATAGACAGAGGGATTGCTGTCGACGATGATACTAAAATCCTTGTTGAAGAGTTTCTAGTTGGCACCCCTTCTTGTGACCTTTCCAGGAAAGGTCGCGACTTATTTGGTTTCTACAAGTATACTCAAGTTGAGGATTACATGACCTTGTGGAATGCATTGGTTGAACGTGTTTCTGATACTGCATTGTTCAAGAAATATCAGGACTTGGGCGAGAGCCTTCTTAGTCACGACTGGTTAGGGTTTACTAATTTACCAAAGAGAATATCGGAAGCAATTTACCTTTACATTAGCGATAATGAGCGTGACAAGCTTTACAGGCGCTACTTCTCGGACTTGCCGCCCGTTGAGAACAAGGCTTCTAACAAAGATAGGAAGAGAGCTGCTGAACAAAAGAAAACCATAGTACAAGTGAACCAACTCTTCTACCATTTACGTAACAGCCTTGCACATGGTTGCTTTTCCAAACTTAAGCAAGACAATGAAGTGTTCTATGTTTTTCAAGATGAGAACAAGGATCACTTTATCTC
>JAPXQZ010000064.1:0-8703 GCA_033813835.1 Clostridia bacterium
CCCGCAGAGGCGTTCCCGCCCCTTCACGTCCACCACCGTATGGGAGAGCAGCAGGGGAATATCGTAATCGTGCAGGCACTGGACGATGTTGCGGTTCAGCCCGCTGGAATAGGGCATCAGCTCCACGCAGGCGAGCACCCTGGCCCCCTGCAGGGTCATGCGACGGGCCATGATGAGCCCGATGTCGCCGCTGCCCAGGATGACCACGCGGCGCCCGGGCATAAACCCAGCCATGTTGACCAGTTTCTGCGCGGTGCCCGCGTTGAAAATCCCCGCCGGCCGGGTGCCCGGGATGGCCAGCGCGCCGCGGGGCCGCTCCCTGCAGCCCATCGCCAGGATAACCGCGCGGGCCTGGAAGGTTTCAAGCCCCCGCTCCCGGCTTGCGGCTGTGACGCGCTTCCCGCGGGTGACGGAGAGCACCGTGGTGCCGCAGTGGACGGGAATCTGAAGCTCCCGGGCCTTCATAACGTCCCGCCAGGCGTATTCCGGCCCTGTCAGTTCCTCCTTGAAACGGTGCAGGCCGAAACCGTTGTGGATGCATTGGTTGAGGATGCCGCCGGGCTCGTCCTCCCGCTCCAGCACGACCAGGTCCATGACGCCCGCCATCTTGGCCGCGATGGCGGCCGCCAGCCCCGCAGGGCCCGCGCCGATGACCAGCAGATCCACCGGGATGATCGTTTCACCCATCCCGCTGAACCTCCGAAAGGGCGGAGGACAATACCCGGCTTTGTCCGCCGTCCTTTGTCACTTCCGCAAGCCCCAGGCCGAGTTCCTCGCTGAGCAGCTCCATGACCCGGGTGGAACAGAAGCCGCCCTGACAGCGGCCCATGCCCGCGCGGGTCCTGCGCTTGACCCCGTCCAGGCTGCGCGCGCCGACGGGACGGCGGATGGCACGGCGTACCTCCGCCTCCGTCACCTGCTCGCAGCGGCAGACGATGCGGCCATAGTCGGGGTCGTTTTCATAGGCTGCCGCGCGCTCCGCGTCAGACATGCCGGAAAAGGGCCTGGGCAGCGGACGGGGCGCAGTATAGGACAGGTTGCGGCCCAGCTTCAGGTACCAAGCCACCCAGTCTCCCAGTTCCTGGCCGATGGCCGGGGCGGCGGACAGACCCGGGCTTTCGATGCCGATGGCCTCAAACGCGCCCTCCGGCGCGCCCTCGACGCGGCCGATGATGAAGTCACCCCCCGCCTCGTGCGCACGGATGCCGGAAAAGGTGGTGATGACCTGGCGCAGGTCGACTTCCGGATCGGTCAGCAGGGCCTTTTTCAGTGCGTCGTCCAAACCGCCGCGGGTGGTCGCCGTATCCAGGGCGTCGGGGATGTCTTCCGCCGTGGGTCCCAGCAGGATGTTGCCGTGCGTGGTCGGGCTGACCAGCACGCCCTTTCCCATCCGGGTCGGCACCTGAAACAGCGTGCGCCTGAATTTCAGGGGCACGCTGTGGTCCAGCAGGTAATACTGCCCGCGGCGGGGGATGATGTTGACGGGCCTGGTTGAAATCTGGTTGTGCAGTTCCCCCGCCAGAACGCCGGCGCAGTTGACGACGGCGCGGGCGGAAACGGCGCCGCGGCTGGTCGTGACCGTCCAGACACCCTCCGTGTGGGACAGGCCCAGCGCCTCGGTTTCCAGCAGGAACTCCACGCCGTTCTCACAGGCGGTATCGGCCAGGGCGCAGGTCAGCTCATAGGGGCTGACCAGGCCGGAGCCGGGCACCAGCAGCGCCGCGATGACGGCCGGGTTGACACGGGGCTCCAGCTCCAGGATCTCATCCCGCTCAATCATCCGGCAGCCCAGGACGCCGTTTCGGACGGCGTTTTGGTTGAGCGCTTCCAGGGTTTCACGGTCGGCCTCGTCAAAGCCCAGCACCATTGCGCCCGGGTTGCCGTAAGGCACGCCCAGCCTGGCGCATAGGTCCGGCATCATCCCGGCGCCTTTGACGTTGAGCCGGGCTTTCTCGCTGCCAACCGGCGCGTCGTAGCCCGCGTGGACGATGCCGCTGTTGGCCTTGCTGGCGCCTTCAGATACGTCCGGCGCCCTGTCCATAACCGCGAAGCGCCCGGCATACTCGCTCAGGCGCTGGGCCAGCGCGCAGCCGATGACCCCCGCGCCGATGATGACCGCGTCGTACATGCACTGTCCTTCCGTTGATACGGGCGAAAACCCGCAGCGGGATTATAGCATAGCCCCCCTCGCAAGTCCACGCGCCGGCATTGCGCGGGGTGTCCGTTCAACCAGTCCCAAGAAGGGTTCCGGTTTAATTGTTAATAATAAATGTAATTTCAAGCTTGACATTGTAATATTTGTGTAATATATTGAATCCGTCCACATCGCCCTGTCCAAACGGAGGTACGCCATGACCACACGTTTTTCGCGTTTTTCGCGTTTTTCCGCGCTGTTCCTCGCCGTTTTGCTCCTACTCGCCTCAAAGCCCGGCGCGCGGGCTGAAACCTATACAGGCACGGTCAACGGCAACGGAGTCTTTCTGCGCACCCGCGCCAACACCGGGAGCGACTATTACGACAAACTGGACAAGGGCACCAGAGTGACCCTCCTGGGCGTCAGGGGCGATTTTTTCAAGGTGCAGTACAAGACCTACACTGGCTACATGATGAAGAAGTTCATCGACGCCCCGCGGGCTGCCCTGGCCGCCTTCAACGCGGAGGAAACAGCAGCCAGCGAGAGCAGGTACGCGAAGATTACCTCCATTTCGGGGCTGGGCGACATGCCGCGCGAGACGCGCACGGGCTCATCCGGGGACAGCGTGGAAAAGCTGCAGCGGGCTCTGCAGATCAAAGGCTATTATTCCGGCGCGCTGGACGGGAAATACGGCGACGGGACCGCGGATGCCGTGCGCCGGTTCCAGCGCGCCAAGGGGCTGGAGGCGACGGGCATCGCCGACCGGCGGACACTGCGCAAGCTGTTCGGCTTGCCCGATGAGATTTCCGCCAGGGACGACCCGGGCATGGACGGGATTGCGTCCATTTCCCAGATTGAGGTGCCCAACACCACCCGCCCCGGCGATTCCGGCCGGCACGTCAAGGCGCTCCAGCAGGCACTGAAGCTGAAGGGCTATTACAAGGCCGCCGTCGATTCCTCCTATGGCAGTGGGACCCAGGACGCGGTCCGGCGCTTCCAGCGCGCGACGGGGCTGAAGGCAGATGGCATTGCAGGCTTCTCCACCATCCGCAAGCTCTTTGGAAAGAACGCCGCCAACTATACCCTGCCCACCGAGCGGTTGGACTGGTTCAACGGCGGCAGCCACGCCATCCCCCAGTGGGCAACCTTCACCGTCAAGGACATATCCACCGGAAAAACCTTCAGAGCTCGGCGCTGGAGCGGCGCCAACCATCTGGACGCCGAGCCCCTGGGCAAGGAAGACGCCCAGGTCATGAAGGAGATTTCCGGCGGTTCCTACTCCTGGGCGCGCCGGGCGGTGCTGGTCAAGTACGACGGCAAGGTCTACGCCGCCTCCATCAACACGATGCCCCACGGTTCGGACACCATCCCGGAAAACAACTACAACGGGCATTTCTGCATCCACTTCTACAAGTCCAAGACACACGAAACCGACCGTGTCGACGCCACGCACCAGAACGCGGTCGCCCGGGCGATGAACGCGACGTGGTAATCGGATTGAGGCGATTCCAAAAGGCTTCCCAACCGGGAGCCTTTCTTTTTCCAGGCAGACCCGCGCATTCCGGCCAGATTCGACCCGACCGCTTGACAGGGCGGTGAAAACCGCCGTATACTGGCCTGGAAATCGGAGAAAGGAGGCCGCGGCATGATCAAAAATCGGATGTTCCGGAGCGCACCCTGGGGTGCTTTGCCATGGCACGGCCGGCTTTTCCTGCGCTGAGATACGGTTCCCGGCGGCATGCGAGGCTCCGGCACGGCAGGCGCGGGGCTTTTTTATTGCCGAAAGCGGATGGAGAACGATGAAGAAACGAAATTACCGCCTGTTCATGAAGCTACTCAGGGAGAGCGCCGGCTGGTTTTCAGGCGCGGCGCTGCTGACTGTCCTGAGCGTTTTCCTGGGTTTTCTGACCCCCGCTGTGCTGGCGGAGGTCTTAGACCACGTCCTGGGCGGGGAACCTACCCGGATGCCCGGCTTCGTCTCCCAGTGGGTGAACGCGGCGGGCGGGCGCGAATACCTGCGCGCCAACCTGTGGCTGCCGGGCGCGGCGCTGGTCTTCATCAGCCTGCTCAACGGCGTGAGCAGCTTCCTGCGCGGCCGCTGGACCGCCCAGGGCGCGGAGAAGTCCGCCCGGACGCTGCGCGACGGCATGTATTCCCACCTGCAGGAACTCCCCTTCAGCTATCACACCCAGGCCGCGACCGGCGACCTGGTGCAGCGCTGCACGACTGACGTGGACACGGTGCGCCGCTTCCTGTCCATGAACATGCTCTCCGCCGTTGAGGCGGTGATGATGGTGGCGATTGCCCTCGCGCTGATGCTGCCGATTTCCGCGCGCATCACCCTGGTGAGCCTGTTCATCATGCCGGCGCTGTTCCTCTTCGCCTGGTTCTTCTTCCGCCTCATCATCAAGGCTTTCCGCCAGGCGGACGAGCAGGACGGCGTGCTGACCACGGTGCTTCAGGAAAACCTGACCGGCGTTCGCGTGGTGCGCGCCTTCGGGCAGGCGCAGAAGGAAGTCGAGAAGTATGAGGAGCAGAACGCGAAAACCCGCGACAAATTCTCCAAACTGGTCTGGCTGGACGCGATTTACTGGAGCGCCGGGGACCTGATGGGCATGGCGCAGACGCTGCTGACGCTGCTGTTTTGCCTTGCCGAGGTTCGCGCGGGCCGCATCACCGTGGGCGACCTGGTGGTGTTCACCAGTTACGTGGGCATGCTCCTGTGGCCGGTCCGGAACCTGGGCCGCATCCTATCCATGGGCGGGCGCACGATGGTGTCCCTGGAGCGCATCGACGAGGTGCTGCGCCAGAAGGAGGAGGAAGACCAGCCCGGCGCGGTGTCCCCGGAGCTCAAGGGCGACATCGTCTTTGACAGGGTTACCTTCCGTTATGACGGCGGGGCGGACGTTTTGAAAGACCTCTCCTTCACCGTCAAGGCCGGGCAGACCGTCGCCATCCTGGGCGCGACCGGGTCCGGAAAGTCCACCATCGCGCTGCTGCTGCAGCGGCTGTACGCGCCGCAGTCCGGCACCATCACCCTCTCCGGGCACGACATCAGGACCATCGCGCGCAAGCACCTGCGCCGCCGCGTCGGCCTGGTGCTGCAGGAGCCCTTCCTGTATTCCAAGACCATCTACGACAACCTGCGCATGGCCGCCCCGGACGCGACCCGGGAGGCGGTCGAAGCCGCGGCGGAAGACGCCCAGGCGCTGGAATTCATCCTGCAGAGCGACAAGGGCTGGGACACGCTGGTCGGCGAGCGGGGGGTAACCCTGTCCGGCGGCCAGAAACAGCGCGCCGCCATCGCGCGCACGCTGCTCAAGGACAGCGACGTCCTGATTTTCGACGATTCTCTCTCCGCCGTGGACACGGAAACGGACGCGCGCATCCGGGAAGCCCTGCGGCGCCGCAGCCGCGGCGTCACCACCCTCATCATCAGCCACCGCGTCCTGACCCTCCGCCAGGCGGATCTGATCCTGGTCATGGAGGACGGCCGCATCCGCGACCAGGGCAGCCATGAGGAGCTCATTTCCCGCCCGGGCCTGTACCAGCGCATCCACCGCATCCAGGCGGGGCTGGAAGACGAAATGAGCCTGGAAGACCGAAACAGGGAAGGGAGCCCCGCATGAGTGACTGGAGCCACCAGGAAGAACAGGACTATACCAAAAAGCTGGATTTGGGCCTGTTCAAAAAGCTGTTTTTACATATGCGCCGCCACTGGCGGAACATGGGCTTCATCGCGCTGTCCATGGCCGTGCTGGCCATCACCGACGTGTTTCTGCCCCTGATGACACGCCACGCGATTGACAATTACGTGACCCCGGGTCTGCCCGCCAGCGCCATGTGGCCTTTCGCGCTGACGTATCTGGCCATCATCGCCGTGCAGATTACCGCGGTGTTCTTCTTCATCCTGCTGGCCGGGCGCGTGGAGTTCCGCGTCGCCTACGACATGCGGCAAAAAGGCTTCCGCAAGCTGCAGGAGCTACCCTTCTCCTACTACGACCGGATGCCGGTGGGCTACCTGATGAGCCGGCTGACCAGCGACACCAGCAACCTGGCGGAAGCCTTCGGCTGGGGGCTGGTCGACCTGATCTGGGCGTCGTTCTTCCTGGTATCCTGCACGGTGTCCATGCTACTGCTCTCCTGGCAGCTGGCCCTGGGCGTGCTGGCCATCTTGCCCGTCCTGGCGCTGGTCTCCGTATACTTCCAGCGCCGCATCCTCAAAGCCCAGCGCGAGGTGCGCAAAATCAACTCCCGGGTCATCGCCTCCTTCAACGAAGGGGTCATGGGCGCCAAGACCACCAAATCCCTGGTGAGGGAGCAGCGCAACTTCGAGGAGTTCAGCGAGCTGACCGGCTCCATGAAGAAAGCTGCCGTCCGCTCCGCGACCCTCTCCAGCCTGTTCCTGCCGCTGGTCATCTCCATTTCCTCTCTGGCCACGGCCTACGTGCTGGGCAGCGGCGCCAGCCGGGTGCTTGCCGGGGCGCTGTCCCTGGGTACGGTGACCGCCTTCGTCAGCTATTCCGTGCAATTCTTCAACCCCATCCGGGACATCGCCGCCACCTTCAGCGAGATGCAGCGCATCCAGGCCGCGGCTGAGCGGGTCGTGGGGCTGTTGGAGACGGAGCCGGACATCCAGGATACCCCGGAGGTCGTGCAGCGTTACGGGGACAACTTCCACCCCAGGCGGGAGAACTGGGAAGATATCTCCGGCGACGTGCGGTTTGAGGGCGTCGGGTTTACCTACAAGGAAGGCGAGGAAGTGCTGAGGGACTTCAACCTGCACGTGCCCGCCGGGCAGACGGTCGCCATCGTCGGCCCCACGGGGGCCGGGAAATCCACCCTGGTCAACCTCGTCTGCCGCTTTTACGAGCCCACCACCGGGCGCATCCTCATCGACGGGCGAGATTACCGGGAACGCAGCCAGCTGTGGCTGCAGAGCAGCATCGGCTACGTTTTGCAGGAACCACATCTGTTCTCGGGTACCGTGCTGGAAAACATCCGCTATGCCCGTCCGGACGCCACCCTGGAAGAGGCCGTCGCGGCCGCCAGACTGGTCAACGCGGACGGTTTCATCATGAAGATGGACAAAGGCTACGACACCCCCGTGGGCGAGGGCGGCAGCCGGCTCTCCACCGGGGAAAAACAGCTGATTTCCTTTGCCCGCGCCATCCTGCACGACCCGCGCATCTTCGTATTGGACGAGGCGACCTCCTCCGTGGACACGGAAACGGAAATGGCCATCCAGCACGCGATTGAGAAAACCCTGGAGGGGCGGACCAGCTTCATCATCGCCCACCGCCTCTCCACCATCCGCAAGGCCGACCGCATCCTGCTCATCGAGGACGGGAACGTCACAGAGGAAGGCCGGCACGAGGAGCTGCTTGCCCGGCGCGGCGCCTACTACCGCCTGTATACCAACCAATTCCGGGAAGACCGGGCCACCCAGGCGCTGGGAAAACCCGTCGCCTGACCCCAAAGGACAAAGCCGCGCCGGGTGCGCGGGAGGATTAAGATGAAAAAAAACCTGCGTCTATTCGCCCTGGTTCTGCTGTGCCTGTCGGCGCTGGCCGCACCCCCGCCTTCCATCCTGGCGGAATCCGCCGCGGGGCAGGCCTTCAGCCACCCCCATAAGGCGCTGCCGCTATATCAAAGGGCTGACGACGATAAAAAGCCCCTCCGGGTACTGGGCGCCGGGGAGGCCTTCCTGCTGCTGGCGCAGAAGGACGGCTGGGCGGAAATCCAGGTCTACAACGAGGCGGGCGAACCTTTTACCGGCTTCGTGCGGGCGAAAGGGCTGCAGCCGCTTGCGCCGGACGCGGGCATGGGACGTGGCATGCTGGTGTCCGAGGACGGGACGGCGCGCGTCCCCCTGCGCAAATCGGCCAGCCGGCGGGGAACGGTGCTGGGCAAGTATTCACCCGGCGTCTGGGTACAGATTGTAGCGCCGGCTGAAAAAGGCTGGGTCCGGGTGCGCGCGGCGGGGCAGGCCGGCTACGTCCGCGAGGAGAACATTCGGCTGGAAGCGGGCGTTCCACAGCCCGCCGCACTCCCGGAGGTCACGGTGCAGAACCAGCAGGCGACCGGGCTGAACCTGCGGGAATCTCCCTCCTTCAAGTCCCCCACCCTGGCCATCGTACGCAACGGCAACAAGGTGCGCGTCCTAGCGGTCACCGGGGACTTCGTTAACGTGCTGACCGGGGACAACCGCACCGGCTACATGATGGCCTGGGGTGTCGTCCCGCAGCCGCTGTACGCCGATTCCGCATCCGGGCTGGACGTGCCCCGCCCCGATGGCCAAACCCTGACAATCCACAACAAGGATGGGCAGGGCGCCAACCTGCGCGCACGCGCGTCCACCGGCTCCGATTCCCTGGGGCTGTTCCCCAACGGCACCGAGGTGGTGCTGCTCCAATGGGGGGAGTACTGGCTGAAGGTGTGGGCGGAAGGACAGGAAGGGTACATGATGAAGCGCTTCTTCGACGTAGCCCAGGCACCCGCCGCCACGCAGGCGCCCGACTACGGGTGGACGCCGGAGGACTTCAACGCCCCGCTACCCGACTTTGGGC
>JAPXQZ010000065.1:0-8680 GCA_033813835.1 Clostridia bacterium
AGGGCTGGGCTTGGGCTGGCCGCCCGCGCGAACCACGTCCAGCCCGAACAGCACCTGCCAGGTCTCTTCACCGATGACCCCGTCGGGAACCAGGCCGTTGTGCTTCTGGAACTCTTTGACGGCCTTACTGGTATGCTCGTAAAACCCGCCGGTTACCTTACGGTCGAAGAATCCCAGGGCAGCAAGGCGTTCCTGCGCCAGTTTCACCTGGTCGTTCTTGGCGCCGTAGGACACCACTCCTTTGAAGGCAGCGTCCGGCGGCGGGGTTGGAAGCGGCCGGGGAGAGGCGAGCGGGTCGGGAGAGGGAAGCACGATGTCGTCGGAATACAGTCTTATCAGCGTGCCGACGTCCGCTTTCCCGGTTTTCGGCAAACCGTTGTCCTGCTGGAATTTCCCAACGGCGGCGGTCGTTCCGTCCAGGTAGTCGCCGGAAATCTTCCCCCAGTAGTATCCCAGCTCGCTCAGGCGGGTCTGCAACCGGCTGACGTCTTTGCCGCTGGAACCCTTCTGCAGGGGGCGGTGCGCGTCTCCGTAGACCAGCTCCTGCAGTTTCAGGTCGGCAATGCCCGTCACGTCAAGCCCATAGGCCTCCTGCACCGCGCGAACCGCCTTGCGGGTTATTTCCAGGTAATTTCCACTGACGGGCCCCTTATAATAATAGAGGTCTTTCAGCCGCGTCTGCAGCAGGCTGACGTCCTCGCCCTTGTCGCCAAATTTTAGTTCCCGGCCTTCCGAAGTGACGATGACCACTTCCTCGCCGCCGGGCGCCGTCTCGGGCTGCTCGGCCAATGCCACGGGTAGAAGAATCATCACGGCCAGACAGAGCGCCAGTCTACGTTTCATCCCCAAACCTCGATTCCAGTACTTGGGGAAGATTGTAATAGACTTGAAATATGATTGCAAGACAATGGATACGATATTTTAAAATTCGTCATAAACCGGAGAGTTGTCACAATCTTTAGTCCGATTGTTGTCAGTCGCCTTATATTACATAACGAAAAACACACCTGCCTGCCGCGTCTGTATGGAATATTACAGATGGCAGAGGAAACGACTTCATCGTCAACAGCTGGGATTCAATCTGTAATCGGCTCGAAAACGATGTTCTCTTCTTCCACGTCCACGGCGACAACCGTGTCCGGCTGCCGAGAAGGCATTTTGGGAAGGGCGATCTGCCAACTGTTGACGCCTTCACAGGTGACCCGCTCACGCAGTTCGAGGGGTCGTCCGTCCTCCAGCAGGAAGCAGCCGCGCGGACGGTTTCCCATGTTAATAAGGTATAGTTCCTTGATCGGCTCAAAGACGTGGATGTACAGCCTCCTCTTGCGGGCGGTAAACCCACCCCAGGACAATTCGTAGGGATAGGCAGGGACAGGAACCGTTCCGTAGATGCTTTCGCCGTTGCTGCTCATGAAATCACCGATTTGCCAGAGAACCTCCACGCTTTGGGCGGGGATTTCCCCATTTCCATCCGGGCCAACGTTAAGCAGGTAATTGCCGCCGCGGCCAACCACCCGGACCAAATCCCGGATGAGGCGGGCGGCGCTTTTCCAGTTTTCGTCAAAGCGATTGTATCCCCAGGTTCCGTTGATGGTCGCGGGAACTTCAAAGGGTTTCCCGTAGGGCAGCAAAGGGATAAAATTGTCCCCAGTGGTCATGTAATCACCCAGGCCGTGCCCAATGCGGCCGCTGACCAGACAATCCGGTTGCAGGGATTTGACCAGGTCGCGCAGCTCCTCTGATTCCGCGCGGGTCATGCTCATGGGCGTATCAAACCAGATTAAGCCGATAGGCCCGTACCGGGTCAATAGTTCTTTCAACTGGGGAATGCACTTCCTGTCCAGGTAGCGCCTGAACCCAGGGCTGGGGTCCCGGTATTTTTCCTCAATACCGTCCGGGTGATGCCAGTCCTGCGCCTGGGAATAGTAAAAACAAAGGCGCAGCCCTTCCCGTTCACAGGCTTGCTGCAGTTCCCTGGCAACGTCCCTGCCAAAGGGCGTCGCATCCACCACATTGTAGGCGTCGGCGTCCGAGCGGAACATCGCGAAGCCCTCATGATGCTTGGCGGTAAGGACAACGTAGCGCATTCCCGCCTGCCGAGCCAGGCGCACGATGGCGTCCGCGTCAAAACCCACAGGATTGAACCGGGAAGCCAGTCGCTCGTATTCTTCCCTGGGTATCCGTAGGTCGTGCATAATCCATTCGGCGATGTTGCGCGTTCGCCTGCCCTGGTATTCCCCTGCGAGCATGGCGTACAAGCCCCAGTGGATGAAGAGGCCAAAACGCGCTTCCTGCCACCAGTGATGCTGGTCCATCTTTAAACCTCGGAAGATTTCACTCTCAGCCAGGCTGCTACCCTGCCGCCGTTGTTTCCCGCGAACTCTACTCTTTCACCGCACCCGCGGTCAGCCCCTCTACAACAAACCGCTGCATCACCGCGAACATGACCGCAGTCGGAAGCAGCGCCAGGATGCCGCCCGCCATCAGTACGCCCCATTTGACGTCGTATTTGCCGATTAGCGATTTCAGGCCGACGGGCACCGTCCACATATCCGGGGTGCTGATAAAAATGGTGCCGGCAATCAGTTCATTCCAGCCGCCAATGAAGGCGAAGACGAACACGGCGACGATGCCGGGGAACATCACCGGCAATACAATGCGGAAGAGGCTTTGCCACTTGGTACACCCGTCCACCGCAGCCGCTTCCTCCAGGGTGAAGGGAATCCGCTCGAAAAAGCTGCGCATCGTGATGACGCAGAAGGGCAGATTAGAAACAAGGTAAAAAATGAACAAGCGCAGGTGCGCGATTGTCAGCTGCATTTTGGTGAAGACGATATACAACGGGATGATGACCAGAATGCCCGGAATCATCTGCGTGACCAGGAAGAACAGCAGCATCGTACCCTTCCCCCGGAAGGAGTAGCGGGCAAGCGCATACCCGCCGAGGATGGACAGCAGGGTGACGACAATGCCCGTGCTGACGGATACGATGAGGGAGTTTTTGATCATCTGGCCGTAATCGTACATGGAGAACAATTGCTGGTAGTTTTCCGTCGTGAAGGTTTGCGGGAAGTAGGTGACGTTTTGCGCGTTGATGACCTCGGCGTGCGGCTTGAACGAGGTGATGGCCATCCAGTAAATCGGCAGGATGACGCCTAGCAGGTACACGCATAGCAGAAGAACGCGGCCTGCAGCCAGGAGACCTTTTTTCGTCCGCGACGTCATCAGAAATCACCCGCCTTGCTGTACTTGGTCGCCCAGAGGAAGAACACGGAATAGACGCCCAGGATGGCGATCAGGAGCAAGCCCAGCGCAGAAGCCAGCCCGAAGTCATACCCCGAGAATGCCTTGGTGTACATGTACGACGGCAGCGTCTGCGAGTAATTCGCAGGACCGCCTCCGGTGATGACCACGATGAGGTCGAAGGAATTGAAAATCCAGATGGTGCGCAGCAGAAGCGTCATGATGATGGTGGGCTTGATGTAGGGCAGGGTAATCGCGAAATACCGCCGAACCGCGCCGCAGCCGTCCATGTCCGCCGCCTCGTATACATCCGCCGGGATGGACTGGAGGGCTGCCAGGATCATGATGGCGAAAAAAGGAATCCCCATCCATATCATCGCGAAAATGACCACCAGCAGGGACAGGCCGGGCGTACCCAGCCAGGCAATCTTTTCGCCCACCCACCCCAGTTTCATCAGCAGATCGTTGATGACGCCGTATTCGCCGTTGAACGACCAGCGGAAAATCAGGCCGATGACAAAAGCCGAGAACGCCCAGGGCAGAAATACGATGGCCTGGTACAGTCCCCTGCCGCGGAATTTCCTCCGTAAGGCCAGTGCCAGGGTCATTCCCAGGAGGAACTGGCCGAGCACGCTCGCGAGCACGTAAACAAAGGAGTTTTTCATGATGAGCCCGAAGTCGCTGTCCGAAATCAGCTTGCGGAAGTTCTCCAGGCCGTTGAAGTAAACGTTGTTGGGAGCGGTCAGCTTATAGTTCTGAAAAGCCATGACGATGCTGTTGATGAGCGGGAACCCAAAGGCGAGCAGCAGCAAGAGGAGGACGGGCAGAATGAACAGGTAGGGCTCCGCTGCCCTGTGCGCGGCGTGCGCCCCCCCGGGGCGGCTCCGCTCAAACCGCCGGAGAAGGTACATCCCCAGAATCAATACGGCCGCCGCTGCCAGCAGGAAGATAAAAACCGAGCCGATCATATGGCCTCCACCGCCTTTCCCTGTCCCGAAAACCGGAAGGCTGCCGGGGGATTACCGGCAGCCGTTCCTTAAGGGGCGTCAGTCGCTTAAGCCCTTGGGCTGCTCCACTGTGGCGCCGGGGTTGTCCTTCAGGTACTGGACCATGCGGTTTTCTAGTTCCGTAGCGACTTTGCCAAGCGCGGTCTGCGCGTCCTGTGTACCAAGGAGGAATTTCTGGAACTCCTCGTGCATCATGCCTTGGTGCATATCCGTAAAATTGAAGGGGCCAAAAGAGCAGGGGACGACCATGGCCGGGTCGTTGAGTTGCTGGACGAAAGTTGCGTAGTAACCATCAGGCCCGTACAGCGGGTCGTCTCCGACGTCCTTCTTGATGGGGATGAGGCCCGTTAGCTTGCAGTAATCGATGTTGTTGTCCGGCCGTGTCAGGAACTCGATCAGTTTCCATGCCGCGTCCGGATTCTTGGAATGGGTCGAAATGGAGTACGCGTAGGGTGAGTTGACCGTGTTGTAGATTTTACCGTCCACGTCGCTTTTGGGCATGGGCATGACCATCCACTGGTCGTCCTTCATGCTGGCTATGCACGTGGCAGCGACTTCCGAATCATTGATGAGGGTGCCGGTCAGGCCGCCGGTGAAGTTGTCCACCATCTCGATGAATCCCCAATTGATGGCGTCTTTGGGCGCACAGCCGTCCAGGTACAGGCCGCCCCACTTCTCATAGGCCTTGACGCTCTCGGGGGTGTTGAACAGCGCCTTCCCATCATCGGCATACGCCCGACCGCCCGTGAAGCTCTGCAGGTATACGAACAGCGGGTCAAACGCGCCGCGCGCGCCGCGGAAGGAGGTGCCGTAGTGGTTCTTCTCCTTGTTGGTCAGCTTGTAGACGGCGTCAAAATACTCGCTGTACGTCCATCCCTTCTGGGGATCCAGCTCCAGGCCCTCTTCCTTTGCCCAGTCTTTGCGCACATAAACGCCCTTCACCATAACGCCGTCCGGCACTGTGTAGGTATCCCCGTACAGCTGCTTTTCGCTTTTCCAGACTAGCTTGGTTACGGTGTCCGCATACTGGTCCTCTGTTCCGGAGATGTATGGGCTCAGGGAGAGAACCCAGCCGGCAGAGGTAAACTGGCCAAGCCATCCGGCCCAGGTGGTCATCACGTCGGGTAGCTGCCCGGATGCGCCCAAAACGGTCAGTTTGTTTGCCGCATCATCCCATGGCACGCTCTCGTAGTTCACTTTGATGCCAGTTTCCTGCTGGAACTTGTCAAAGGTCTTCTGAAAGTATTCCTGCCTGACCGGGCTCGGAGATACGTCGATGAAGCGCAGCTCCACATTTTCAGCAATGACGGATCCCAGCATCATAAGTGACAGGACAAGGCAGAGTAGAACGGATAAAGACTTCTTGACCATAGGATTTCCTCCTTTTATTTCAGCGGGTGTTCCTTCTCCCCCGCTTCAATCGAATCCAGCGCTTGCCGCAAATCATCCAGCAGGTTCTCCTCGCCCTCCAACCCGCAGTGGATGCGGATGAGGCCGCGGTTTTCAAGCCCGAGGAAGCCCATCTCCTCATCGCTGGCGCGGTAGAGTGGACACAGCGCCAGGCTTTCAAAACCACCCCAGGAACATCCCTTGCCAAACCACTTCAGCCGGTTGATGAGCCGTGCGGCGTCCTCCTTAGGACAGTTTAATTCAAAGCTCATCAGTCCCGTATGCCCGCGCATCTGCCGCCTGATGATCTCCGCCTGCGGATGTGAGCAGAGCCCCGTGTAATAGACCTTGCTGACCAAGGGATGCCCCTCCAGAAAACTGGCGATTTTCATCGCTGTTTGCTGGTGTACTTTCAGCCGGGCATCCAGGGAACGAAGCCCGCGGAGCACCAGCCAGCCCTCCATCGGGCCCAAGATACCCCCGAAAAATTCCCTTACGTTCCTGACGATGGCGCGCATGAGCGCCTCGTCGTTCACAACCAGCGCGCCACCGATGACATCGCTGTGCCCTCCCAGATACTTTGAGAGTGTGTGCATCACAATGTCGATGCCCAGGTCGAGGGGGTTCTGTAACAGTGGGGTGCAATAGGTATTGTCGATATACGTGAGGACGCCGTGACTTCTGCAAAGTGTTGCGATGGCCTGCAGATCCACGACGGTGAAGACGAAGGTTGCGGGGCTTTCAAGAATCATCAGCCGGGTATTGGGACGGATCGCCCGCTCGATCTCATCCAGGTCCAGGCCGCTGACATAGTCACAGGTCAAATGCAGACGCGGGACACCAACGGCAGCCATAAACCGCTTGACGGGCTGGTATACGTCCCGCATGCACAGGATATGGTCGCCCGCGCTGCAAGTGGCGAGGATAGCGGACGTCGCTGCTGCCATCCCGGAAGAAAAGACCGCCGCGTCTTTTCCGTGTTCTAATGCTGTCAGTTTCCGTTCCAGCAATCGCGTAGTCGGGTTGGAATCTCTTCCGTAGATGAAGCAATCGTCCCTGGCGGAGTCCGCGTCCAGGTATTCCTCGAATGTCGGGAACAAATGGAGCGAGTTTAGGTAAACGGGCGGCGATACCGCCCCATAGTGGCGCTGGTAATCCTCGAACCTGTGCGTCAACGACAGCAGTTGATCATCGTAAAACACCAACGACTCCTCGCTTTACCGCAGCATTCCAACGGACACTCGGATATCAATAACCTTTCCATATTATTATAAGCACGTAAAATGCGCTTGTCAACACAAGGCTGCCCGCGTTACAAGGCCGATACAGGTAAGAACAGCCTTGATTTATCCACTTTCAATAACGGGAAAGCGCTTTCCGGATTCCACCCACCTAGAACTGAAACGCGGCTTACTCCGCGTCAGCCAGCCGGTCTCCCAACAGAACGCCCATGGCGGAAGCCATCATCAGCCCGCGCGTCCAGCCGCTGGAATCTCCCAGGGAATAGAATCCCTTGATGTTTGTGCTCAGATGCTCGTCCATGCGGACGCGGTTGGAATAGAACTTCAGTTCCGGAGAGTACAGCAGCGTTTCCTGCGAAGCGAAGCCGGGCACGACCAGCTCCATCGCCTGGATGAAGGCGATGATGTTGGTCATCGCGCGGAAGGGCATGGCAGCGGTGATGTCGCCGGCGACGGCGTCCTTCAGCGTGGGCTTCACGTTGGCGCGCAACAGCTCCTTGTCCCAAGTGCGTTTGCCGTCCAGGATGTCGCCGAAGCGCTGCACGAGAATATGGCCGTTGGCCAGCATATTCGTCAGCTCCCCGACTTTCTGCGCGTAGGCGATGGGTTGGTTGAAGGGCGTGTTGAAATTGTGGGAGGAGAGGATGGAGAGGTTGGTGTTCTCCGACTTGAGGTCTTTATAGCTGTGGCCGTTGACCACGGCCAGGTCGTTATCGTAGTTTTCCTGGCTGACAAAGCCGCCGGGGTTCTGGCAGAAGGTGCGGACCTTGTCGCGAAAGGGGCTGGGATAGCCGACGAACTTGCCTTCGTACAGGGCAGCGTTGATTTCCTCCATGACCTCGTTGCGCACCTCGACCCGCACCCCGATGTCGACCGTGCCCGGCTGGTGGGCGATGCCGTGTTCCTGGCAGATTTTTTCCAGCCAATCCGCGCCGCGGCGTCCGGTCGCCACAATAACGGTCTCCGCCCTGATCTCCTCGCGCCGGGTTCCGTCTGGCTTTTCCGTGACGACGCCCACGCAGCGGCTGTTGTCCAGGAGCAGGTCGACGCAGTTGACGCCGTACCGGATTTCCACGCTGCCCGCGGTCAGGTATTTCTCAATGGCGCCGTAGATTTCCTGGGCCTTTTCTGTCCCCATGTGGCGGATGGGGCAATCCACCAGTTTAAGCCCTGCCTGGATGGCGCGGCGGCGGATGCGTTTGATGCGCTCGTCTTCAACCAGGCCTTCCACCCGCGTATCCGCGCCGAACTCCAGATATATCCTGTCCGTGTAGTCGATCAAATCCTGGCATTTGGACGCGCCGATAAGGTCGGGCAACTGGCCTCCGACCTCGTGGGAGAGGGACAGCTTGCCGTCCGAAAAGGCACCCGCGCCGGCAAAACCGGTCGTGATATGGCAGTAAGGACGGCAGTTGACGCATCGGCCCGTCGTACCCTTCGGGCAACGGCGGCGGCCAATCGGCTGCCCCTTCTCCAGCATCAGGATGCTTTTCCTGCTACCCCTGCGCAACAGCTGCAGGGCCGTAAAAATCCCCGCGGGACCCGCGCCGACAATCAAATAATCATATGCCACGCGCTTCACCTCATTTCATCTGCGAACACACGTATCTTATTCCGCATACCGGCGGGTGTCAATGAAACGGGCTATTGCCCCAAACTCCAGGTTGACGCGCGTGGCTGCGGGGCATATAATAGGCGCACGGTCGCCATCCGCCGTGAAAACGGCGCCAGCCAGGCGAGATGTGCGAAGGGGGGGATACAGGTGTCTGAGGTACGGGTCAAGGAAAACGAAACGCTTGA
>JAPXQZ010000066.1:0-8655 GCA_033813835.1 Clostridia bacterium
ATCCCTGATGCTGCTTCTGGCGATGGCTGTGGCTTTTCTGCTCCCCATGGAGGCGGATGCCGCGACCCAGCAACGGTTGAAAATTGAGCCGGCCAAGGAGTTCCGCTTCAGGAATCCCAAGGACGAGCAGCCGGTGTTTACCGTAAAGAACCTTACGAATAAGGACATCAAGGTGACCGTCGAGGTGTATGACCAGGCCGCGCGGAAGAACGTGCAGACGATGAACTTCACTGTTCTGCCCGGCGACGCCCCGACGCCTGTGATGGCCTACGTCTACAAAGCCCTGAAGTTTGACGGAGAGGTCAATACCTACCGCTACACCATCAAGGCTCCCGGCGTGACCCAGCGGCACTATTACGCGCAGAAACTGCGCATCACCAAAGACAAGCATGGCAAGAATGTCTACACGTATTCCCAGTACCTCAACGTGCACTTCCCCCGCAACACCGTTTCCTCCTTCGGTCCGCATTTCCGTGACGTAACCCCCGGCCTGACAGACAAGTGGTATATGTTTACCCCCATCAATCTGTCCATCCAGGGACGCCAGACTTTCGTTCTGGCCGCCAGCAACATGTATGAGGTCGGCGAGGTTTTTGTGGACGTCTTTGGCGACCAGGTGACCGTTTCCTACCGCATGTTCCACAGCGGGGAGGATGGCTTTACAACCGAGGTGCTCAGCGAGTTCATCACCTTCTACAATTCCTACGCCGACGTTGGGATTGTGGAGCCGGAGGAGATGCCGGGTCCCAGCGCCTTCGCGTTCAACCAGCCCTTCAGCATCCAGCAGATGTTGGGCGGAGACACCAACGTGCTGATGTTCATCCGCAACCGCATTACCTACTTCCGGTTCCCCGCGCCCAAGGCGGAGTACGTCCGCTTCTGGGAGAACAAGGAGCCTTACGCGTCGATGCGGGAGCGTATGCTCCAGATGATGGATCCGATTCAGGGCTTCAGCCAGGTGAAATGACCCTCTGCAATGCGACGCGCCTCCCAACCGGGAGGCGCGTTCGTTGTGGCGACCAGGCTGCCGCTGTGTGCAATCAGTCCTTCAATGGCAGCAACCGGGCGCGCTGCAGCGCGATGACGATGGCGGGCACCAGCGCCAGCTGCAGCAGGATGCCGGGCCAGGGGGTTATAAAGGCGGCGGTCCAGAACGTCTGCAGCGTAAAAGGCTGCCCCATCGCCTGGAATCCCAGGTAACTTGCAACGCCCCAGACCATTCGGCCCAGCAGCATGGAGAGAACCAGCGCGATATAGACGCCGCCCGGCGATTTGGAAAGCTTCCGGTATAAACACCCAGCCAGCGCGCCGTAGGCGGCCAGTTCAAACGCCATCGCCAGCGCGACGGGCATCATCGGCGGCGCGCCGATAAGCAGGGAGCGGAGAAGCGGCGTCAGAAAACCGACGGCCAACCCGTAGAAGCTTCCGCAAACAAACCCGCACAAGAGGATGGGAATATGCATCAGGCTCAGCACCGCACCTAAAACGCGGTCGTTGCCCGTCAGGAAGGGCAGCAACAATCCCAGCGCCAGGAAGAGCGCGGCCAGGGAAAGCCGGAACACGGGGCTGTTTTTCATCGTTTCCTCACATCGAAAATTCCAGGCACCCCGCCTGACTTCGAATATCCTACCGGGGACAAGCCGGGCAGTCAAGGCAGCCAATTAGGGTGGGTGTATGGTATGATAGCGGAAAAAGGAGGAGCGGATGAATGGGACAGCCAATGGCGCTTTGTTACGGCATGGCGGAGGACAGGGGAAATGCGGTCGCGGCGCTGGCGAAGGCCGCAGGTATCCGCGCCGTGTTGGTACGCCCCTCCGAGTATGAAGAGACACTGGATGCGCTCTGCGGGTTGGCGCCCCGATCCGGAAAAGCGCACGCCGGAGGTGCGCTGCCCGGGGAGATGATGGTCATGGCGCATTTCCCCAAGGGCCTTCTCAACCAGTTTCTGGACAGTTTCCACGCGTCCGGAACCACCCCTGTGCCGCTGAAGGCGATGCGCACACCGAACAACGGCTCCTGGAACGCGCTAAAGCTGTATGACGAACTGAGCCAGGAGTACGAGTTCTTCCGCCGCCTGCAGGAGCAGGCTGGGGAATAATTGGCCGCCTCCCGGACGCCGCGCCGCATTACACGCAAACTGCTCCTGTGGTACGACGCGCAGGCCCGCGTCTTCCCTTTCCGGGGTAAAAGGAATCCCTACCGCGTCTGGCTGTCGGAAATCATGCTGCAGCAGACGCGGACAGAGGCTGTCGGGCCTTATTACATGCGCTTCCTTGACTTGTTCCCGGACGTTTTCGCGTTGGCGGAGGCGTCGGAGGAACAGGTGCTCAAAGCCTGGGAAGGCTTGGGATATTATGCCCGGGCGCGCAATCTTCACAAAGCTGCCCGCATTGTAGCCCGGGAAAGGGGCGGCGATTTTCCCAACAATATGAAAGGCCTGCTGGCCTTGCCCGGCGTGGGGCCATACGCGGCGGCGGCTATCGCCTCCATTGCCTTCGATGAGCCGGTGCCTGCGCTGGACGGCAACCTGGTTCGGGTCATCAGCCGACTGTTTGATATCAGGGAAGACGCGGCGCGGCCTGAATCCCGGCGCAGGCTGTACGCGCTGGGCTTGACGCTGATGCCGGGGGACCGCCCGGGGGATATGAACCAGGCGCTGATGGATCTGGGCGCTACCGTATGTCTTCCCGGCGCGCCGGACTGTGCGCGATGCCCGCTGACCGTGGAATGCCGGGGATACCGGTCCGGGAACCCCGGCGCGCTGCCGTTCCGGAAACCGAAGCCGACGCCTGTGGATGTGCCTGTCGGCGTCACGGTATTTGTAAGCGGTGGGCGGGTGTTGCTGTTGAAGCGCGACCAGGCCCTGCTCAAAGGCCTGTACGTTTTCCCGCTGCTAGAAGGCGACGACAGCCCAGCGTCCGGCCGCGCCCTTGCGCGATTCCTGGGCCTGCACGCCGGTGAGCCCATTTTCCTCTCTGAATCCCGCCACGTTTTCACCCACCGCGTCTGGAATATGCACATATATCGCATGGAAGCGGACGATGCCCCAATAGTGCCGGGCGGTGTCTGGGTGGACGCTGCTGCGCTGCGTAGCCTGCCGCTGCCGCGGGCGATGGGCGCGGCGATGCGGGAAGCGCTGGAGGCCCTCCGGCATACGGGACACTCCCGCGCTTGAAAGAGCCGCCTTTTTGGGTACGATTTAATCGAACATCAGAAAAGAGAGGTACCGCATGATGAGGAAACTGTTCGCCGCGCTGCTGGCTTGCCTTCTGGCGTTTACGGTCCTTCCGGGTCTGGCGCAGGAGGAGGCCCGGCAGGAAACCATCCGCCAGCTCAACGCCATGGTCGAAGAGTTCTTGGACACCAAGGGCTATACCTATGAGTTTTCAGACGACACTTTCATCCTCGACTTTCAGATGGAGAGTTCCCTGGCTTCCTGCACGGTCAAGGTCTATGTCTATTATGATATGGTATCTGTCAGCGCAATCCCGGTGATGCGCGCCCCGGAGGCCAACCGCGACGCCCTGGCCAAGTTCATCGCGCTGGCGAACAACGAGGTTTTCTACTCACACTTCCGCATGAGTTTCGATACGGGCTGGTTCGGGGCCCGCTCAGCCCAGCTGGTGGAGAGCGTGCTGCCGGGGATGGAGGAACTCGACGTCCTCTTCCATATGCCGCTCAACGACTTGGAGGATTTCGGCGACGCCCTTGCCCAGGTTGCGCTGACTGGCGCGGATCCGCAGGAGGCTTTTGCCGCAGCGATGGCTAAGCTGGGAGAGTAACCGCGCGGGCCTCTTTTACTCGTTTCTTCTCCGAGAACAGCGCTCCCGATCGGGAGCGCCTCTTAATGTAGCGTGCCGGCAGCACCCATCCCGGAACCGATGGGAAACCGTGCTATCTGCCCGTTCCGATCCGTCCGAAGTAGTCCAGGAAGCTCTGTCCCGCGATGTTCCGGACGTCCTGTTCCTTATATCCCCTGGCGCGCAGTTCCTCGATGAGCTTTGGAAAATCCTCCGGGTTGTCCAACCCCGCAGGCTTTTGCGTTATCCCGTCAAAGTCGCTGCCAAACCCCACCATGCCCGCGCCGCCCAGCTGGTGGCAGCGGTCGATGTGTGAAACGACGGTTCCGACGTCGCAGGGCGCGCCCTCCGGGGCGAGGAAGCGGGGAAAGAAGTTAATGCCGATATACCCGCCTGCCCGGAACAGATCCTTCAGCTGCCGGTCCGTCAGGTTGCGCGGATGGTCGCACAGCGCGCGGCAGCAGGAGTGGCTGGCAAGCGGCGGCGCTGCTTCCAGCGAGAGGACGTCATAGAACCCTGCCACGTTCAGATGGGAAACGTCTACCGCGATGCCCAGCCGCTGCATCTCACGGGCGGCGGCAATTCCAAAGGGTGTGAGCCCTTCCGTTTCGCTGACCGCGGCCGGCGTTCCCAGCGCGTTTTGATAATTCCAGGTGAGCGCAGCCATGCGGACGCCTAAGCGGTACAGTTTCCTGATTGCGTCCACTCTGCCGTTGAGGATTTCGCAGCCCTCCACGGACAGCATGAACCGCGTTTCGCCGTCCCGGGATTCCCCGGGCTCCGCCGTCTGGCGCCACCCTTGGGCCGCGAGGGTGTCACGCGCCTTCAGCATCTTTTCAAACAACGCCTTCACCGCCTCGAACGCGGGATCCATCCCCACAAACAGCGTCAGCACCTGCAGGCTGACTCCGCCTTTTCTCAAGCGCTCCAGGCTCAGGTCACAGGCCTGCCCCGGCGCATAGGCCATTCGGAACAGGGTGTCGGCATGCGCGTCGCAAATCAGCATGGCCCCTCCTTCACCGGACAGTCAGGCATCCGGTCCCGGAAAGCAAGAAACCTGCCGGGGTCGCTTCAAGCGCCGGCAGGCATACAATAGAAAGCGTTTCAGACGATGAACGCCTTCAGCTCGTTCAACAGGTCGTCGCAGCTGTCGGAATACACTTCCAGCGTGATGGGCTTGGACAAGTCCAGGGAAAAAATGCCCAGGATGGATTTGGCGTCCACCACGTGCCGCCCGGCGCGCAGATCCATGTCATAATCGTAGCGGTTGGCGACGTTGACAAAGGTCTTGACTTCCTCGGCAAAACTCAGTTTGATGGGGATGGATTTCATCGGCGCTTACCTCCGTATTTCACTGTCGCCATTATACACGCCCTGCCTTCACTCCACAAGGGCAATTGGATCGCTGAAGGGTGAAAATCCAATAAAATCCGCCCTAAGTCTGCCTGTCCGCACGGGAGAGCGCCGCGTCCAGCCTGCGCAACGTTTCATCACGCCCCAGCAGAAAGGCGATTTCAATCGCGCCGCCAGGGGTGGACAGTTGGCCGGACAACGCGACGCGCAGCGGCCAGAGCACTGTGCCGTTCTTCAGCCCCGCCTCCGCGATGCCTGGAATCAAAGCGGCATGGAGGGTTTCCTCGCTCCATTCCTGCACCGTTTCCAGCAAGTTCCGCGCCAGCGTCAGGGCGCCCCAAACGCTTTCCACGCTGCTTTTCTGCTTTTTGTTTTCATACAGCGACTGGTCATAATCCGGCAATTCCTTCAGGAAACGCACCATGTCCGGAATCTGGCTGAAAACCTCCGTGCGGGGTTGCATCAGCTCGGCCAACCTTTTGTAGTTAACCCCCGTCCCTGACAGTGCCTGCTCAAACCAGGGTTTGGCCAGCCGGAGGTATTCTTCGGGGCTGAGCCTGCGGATGTACTCGGCGTTGAACCAGGTCAGCTTGTTTACGTCGAAGATGGCGGGCGATTTTGACAGGCCCTGCACGCTGAAGGCCTCCACCAGTTCGCTTAATGTGAAGAACTCCCGCTCGCTTCCCGGGTTCCAGCCTACCAGCGCCAGATAGTTCATCAGCGCCTCGGTCAAGTATCCCTTCTTGATGAAATCGCTGTAATAGGCATCGCCGTCGCGTTTGGACAGCTTGTGCTTGGCGTCGCGCATCACGTTGGGAAGGTGGATATACAGGGGGATATCCCAACCAAGGGCTTTGTACAGCAGGTTGTACTTGGGCGTGGAGGACAGGTACTCCATCCCGCGGATGACGTGTGTGATGCCCATCAGATGGTCGTCCACGACGTTGGCGAAGTTGTAGGTGGGCATTCCGTCCGCCTTGATGAGCACCATGTCGTCCAGGGTATCGTTGGGCGCGGAGATGTGCCCATAAACCAGATCGTCAAAGCCGCTTTCCCCGGCAATCGGCGTGTTTTGCCTGACCACAAAGGGCAACCCCTTTTCCAGGTTCTCCGCGACTTGTTGTCGGTTGAGGCCCAGGCAGTGCTTGTCGTATTTCCAGGTCTCGCCCCGTGCCTGGGCGGCTTCCCGCCGCGCCGCCAGTTCTTCCCTGGTGCAAAAACAGTAGTAGGCGTGGCCGGAGTCGACCAGCTGTCTGGCGTAAGGAAGGTAGCTGTCCTTGCGCTCTGATTGGATATAGGGCGCAACAGGGCCGCCGATGTCCGGCCCCTCATCCCAAAATAGCCCGCATTCCCGCAGCGTGTCATAGATGACCTGCGTCGCGCCGGGCACGAGGCGTTCCTGGTCGGTGTCCTCGATGCGCAGGATGAAGGTCCCCCCGTTTTTCCGGGTGAACAGGTAGCAATACAGCGCCGTCCGGAGGCTCCCCATATGGAGGAAGCCGGTGGGGGAGGGCGCGAAGCGGGTGCGGACTGACGGCATTGTTTTCTGCTTTCTTTCCATTTACGGTTTGTAGCTGTCCTTGAGCCCGACGACAAGGTTGAAGACGGGCAGCGCCTCGGTGGAGTCCCTGTCCTTGCAGAAATAGCCGGCGCGCAGGAACTGAAAGGTATCCCCTTCCCGGGCGCCCCTCAGTTTTGGCTCCATCCACCCGCGCACGGTCTTCAGGCTGTCCGGGTTGAGGCGGGAAATAAAGTCCTTCCGGTCCGTTTCCTCCTCTACCGCTTCCTCGTCCGCCAATAGCGGCTCATACAGCCTTCCCTCGAAGGGCAACGCATGGGCGGCATCCACCCAGTGCAGGGTGCCCTTGACCTTGCGGTTGGCGCCTTCGCTGCCGGAGCGGCTCTCAAGATCCACGGAGCAGATCAGGGATTCCACCTCGCCTTCCGCGTTCTTGACGACCTGCTCGCACCGGATGATATAGGCGCCCTTCAGGCGTACCTCGCCGCCGGGCTTGAGACGGAAGAACTTGCCGGGCGGGTTTTCCATGAAATCGTCCCGCTCAATGTACAGTTCTTTCCCAAACGGCACCTGCCGCGCGCCGAATTCCGGATGATCCGGATGGTTTTCGATGTCCAGCCAGTCGGTCCTTCCTTCCTCCCAGTTGGCCAGCACCATCTTCAGCGGATTCAAGACTGCCATGACCCGAGGCGCCTTGTCGCCCAGGTCGTTGCGGACGCAGTGCTCCAGCAGCGCAAATTCAACCACGCTGTCCGCCTTGGCCAGGCCGACCCGGTCAACGAAGTCGCGGATGGCGGCAGGGGTATAGCCACGCCGGCGCATCGCGCACAGCGTAGGCATGCGCGGGTCGTCCCAGCCGGCCACGTAACCCTCTTCGACCAGCCGGCGCAGGTAGCGCTTGCTCATCACGGTCCTGGTCAGGTTCAGCCGGGCAAACTCAATTTGACGGGGGCCGATGGTTTTATAGCCATACTTGTCCAGGTGCGGCTCCCTGAAGCCGGCGTTCTCCACCGCCCAGTCGTACAGCGGCCGGTGGTCCTCATACTCCAGGGAACACAGGCTGTGGGTGACGCCCTCGATCGCGTCGCCCAGGGGATGGGAAAAGTCGTACATCGGATAGATGCACCAGTCGTTGCCGGTGCGGTGGTGTTCCTTATACAGGATGCGGTACATCACGGGGTCGCGCATATTGATGTTGGGGGAGGCCATGTCGATTTTGCTGCGCAGGACGTAGCTGCCTTCCGGGAACTCACCCGCACGCATCCGGCGGAACAGGTCCAGGCTTTCCTCTGGGGGGCGGTCGCGCCAGGGGCTGTTCTTGCCGGGCTGGGTCAAGGTGCCGCGGTATTCGCGCATCTGTTCCTGGCTCAGCTCGTCCACGTAGGCCAGCCCGCGGAGGATGAAGTCTTCCGCGATGTCGTAGCACTGCTGATAATAATCGCTGGCGAAGTACAGCCCGCCGTTCCACGCAAAGCCCAGCCAGCGGATGTCCTCCATGATGCCGTCGACGTACTCGGTCTCTTCCTTTTCCGGGTTTGTGTCGTCAAACCGCAGGTTGCACAGTCCCGAAAAACGCTCCGCGGTCGCGAAGTCCGCTACCAGCGCCTTGCAGTGCCCGATATGGAGGTAGCCGTTGGGCTCGGGCGGGAAACGGGTATGGACCCGCTCGCACTTGCCGTCCCGCAGATCCTGCTCGATCGCGTCCCAGATGAAGTTGGTTTTTTCAGCCTCGGTGCTCATGCCCTGCCCGCCCTTCTGTCAGTGCGCCCATTATACATAGCTTTCAAAAGTCGGGCAAGGCAGACGCGCACGGGAACAGGCGCGGCAACGCCGGTGTACCCGGTTTCGCTCAGCCGGTCATCACCGTAAAACGCAGAATATCCCGCACTTGAGGTAATGGGTTTCCGGGGAAGCGGGCAGGACGGGATGGTCGCGCGCCTGCCCGCGCCATTCCAGCTGCTGCAGCGTCACCCCCGCGTCCCG
>JAPXQZ010000067.1:0-8626 GCA_033813835.1 Clostridia bacterium
CTGAGAGACCGTGTCGTCGCGGACTGCGCTCAGTTCGCGGCGGCTTTTTTTAAGCCCCCGCTCACCCGCTCCGTCGCTCCTCCTTTCCATGAAAAGCCCGCTGGCTTTTCAAGGGTGGGAAAGGAACGAACCGAGGGGAATGGCGTCGTCCTGGTTTAGAGGCATTGAAATCTCAGGCAAATCGAAGGCAGGTTAACAGCCGATTCCAAGAGATTCTGAAAACAAATAATTCAACCAGCGGTGACAGGATCATCACCGGAACCCGATCAGCCCCGTCACCGCGCGGGTGGTCTGGTTGCTCTCCGCGTGGTTCAACAGCTCGCCGTCAAACACCATCGCCGCTGTGCCGCCGCCGTCCAGGTTGAGGGCTTCGACGGCGCCCATTGCCAGCATCCTTTCCGCCATCCAGCCGAAGGTGGCGCCGCGGCTGCCGGTCTTGCGCCCGGTGATAACCAGGGCGCAGTATTCGTTGGGTGCAATCATGCCCAGGGCGCAGCGCGGCTCGCGGTAGCTTCGGTAGTCCTTTGAATAGAAATAACGGGGCACCTCGCCCTCCTGGACCAGCGCCGGGCCGAAAGCCCAGGTATCCGTCGCCCCCATGTCCACGTATTCCTGGGCGGAATAGGCGTCGGAGGCGAAGGTCTTCATCGTGCCGTCCTGAAACAGCGCCAGCACCTCCAGGGACGGGATGCGGGAACGGCGCTGCGCATAGGTGCGATCGGAGCAGATTTCGCCGTCCCGGACCACGATGCCCACGCGCTGTTTGTAGCGGACGCGGTAATGATAATAATCGTCCGTAATGGCGAAAATCGCGCCCTCGCGCTGCGCCATTTTGAGGGGGGACTCGTTCGCCTTGCCGTCCCGGCGGGACTCGATGCTGTACGGCCCGCCGTCCTCCCGGGTCTTTACGTAGGCCTCAAACCACTCGATCTGGCCTTCCGCCTGATAAAAGCGCGTGATTTCCACGCTGAGCCGGTCCGACAGGTAGCGCCAGTAGCCGGCGTCCCGGTTCTTGTAGACGCAGGGTGCGATGCCGGCGGGCAGGAAGCCCTGTTTGTCCGTCTGGGGAAGGTCTTCCGGATAGACGGAGGGCGTTTCGTCCGGATCGACGTTGTACTGCGGACGGTTCTCCGGCAGCGGCGCCTTGACTGCTTCTTTGGAGAAGACGGCCTTCATTGTTGCGGCGTCGGTCTCGCCGGTTTCCGGCAGGTGATTATTGCCCTGGAAGGCGCGGACATAGCCGGCCAGCCTGGCCGTATATACGTCCCCCGCGCCCTTGACGCTCGGCAGATATCCCAGGTCAAACAGGCGCAGCATCAGGTTTGCGACCTCCCTGCCCTTGTCGCCCTTTTTCAGTGCCGTTTCCGCGCCCAGGGTGGCAAAGGGAGAGAGAAACAGCAACAGCGCCGTGAAAGCCGCGAGGATACGCGGCAGCTTGTCCTTCATCCGGTTCGTCTTTCTGATTCTGCAATGAATCCGCGGCACTGTTCCGCCGCGAATCTTATTATACAACGGCACGGGCACCCTGGGGACTGCAGAATGCTCCGGCCAAGCGACGGATGACGGAGGGAAATGGTTTAATCTTCAGGCTCCCTGAGGGTACGGACGCCGAACAGGAAGAGCAGCAGATGGCCGAGCCAGATGACGGCCAGCGCGATTCTGCCCCATACGGCCTGGCCCATCGCGATGAAGCCGATCAGCAGGGCCAGGGTCACCGCCGCCATCAGGCGGATTTTGGCACCGCGCGTCATGCCACGGCCTTCCAGGAAACTCTTTAAGTTGTTTCGGTACAGCCTGGTGTGAAGGAACCAGCGATGCAGCCGCTCACTGCCCCGGGCGAAGGAAAAGGCGGCCAGCAGCAGGAAGGGAAACGCGGGCAGCAGCGGCAGCGCCGCGCCGAGCGCGCCCAACGCCAACCCAAGGCAGCCAAGAGCGGTATAAAGACCCTTCCTGAGTCGCATCCCGTCGATTCCCAACCCTTTCTTTTGCGTATGCGGCAGGAAGCCGCGCGGCTCCCTCACACGTCCATCTTACCCGTTCGGGATTCCCCCCCCGCGGGTACAATTCCCGCGCGGCGGGTAGGAATCTCCGCCCGGATGGGAGAATGGCGATGGAAGCGTTTCAGGCGTTCATCGATGGGATTGCGGACCATGGCCCGCGGGAGCGGACGCGCGAAGTACTGGGGTGGGTTCGGGAGAACTACCCGGGCTTGCAGACGCGCGTCGCCTGGAACCAGCCGATGTTTACCGACCACGGTACCTTCATCGTGGGCTTCAGCACGGCGAAGAAGCACCTGGCAGTGGCGCCGGAGGCCAAGACCATCCGGCATTTCGAGGATGAACTGAGGCGGCTGGGTGTCGATAACATCCAGACGCTGCTGCGGTTTCCCTGGGAGCGCCCGATGGACTACGCCCTGCTCGGGCACCTGATCGACTTCAATATCCAGGATAAAAAAGAGGATCATACCTTTTGGCGTCCAAAGGAAGACTGGTAAAAGCGACGGGATCACCCCGCGCGGGAAACATCAAAGCCTTGCCGGCAAAGCTCACGGCAAGGCCTTGGTGTACTGGAGAAGATGACCTGAAAGGCCCTTACTCCAAACCTTCGTCCTTTTCGATTTCGTGAATCATGTCCACCCGGGTCTGGTGGCGGCCGCCTTCAAACCCGGCGTCCAGCCACATGGACACGATCATCTTCGCGTAGGCGGGGGCGACCACCCGGGCGCCCAGGGCCAGCATGTTCGCGTCGTTGTGGTTGCGGGAGAGGACGGCGGAAAAGCAGTCTGAGCAGGCGGCGCAGCGGATGCCCCGCACCTTGTTGGCGGAGATGGAGATGCCGATGCCGGTGCCGCAGAAGACCAGCCCGCGCGTGCACCGGCCGTCCGCTACCGCCTCGGCGGCCAGCCGGCCGTACTCCGGGTAGTCGCTGGAGGCGTTGGTATAGGTACCCACGTCGAGATACTTCAGCCCGCGCTCTTCTAGCAGCTTAATGATTTCCAGCTTCAGCGGCAGCCCCGCGTGGTCGCTTCCCAGCGCGATCATGTCATTGCCCCCTTGCATGCTCAGATTCAGGTGTCGGTTTCCACGGCTGCTGACGGTAGTGATGCCCCTGGACAAGCTATCCGCCCGTTACAGCCTGCGTCTATTTTAACGCATACCGGGGAAAACGCAAACGGCAGGGTTGCCCGTTTTCGCTATGAAAAAGCGCGCCCCCGTACGGGACGCGCCAGGCGAGGAAAGCTTTCCGAGGTCAGCCGCCAAAGAGCACGTCGTTGACGATTCCTTCCAGATATTCCTGTTTTCCGGAACCGGGCAGCGGGGAATCGCCCTGCCGGACGGCGGCGTCGGACAGTTCCTCCAGCGTGGCTTTGCCAGAGCGGATCTTGCGCCCCAGCGCGCTGTCATAGGAGGCGTAGCGCTCCTTGACGAACGCGTCAATCCGGCCGTCCTCCATCAGTTCCGCCGCCTTGATGAGGCCCAGGGCGAAAGAGTCCATGCCCAGGATGAAGCCCTCGAACATATCCTCGTGGGTGTAGGAGGGGCGGCGGTTCTTCGCGTCAAAGTTCAACCCGCCGTCCAGGCCACCAGCTTTCAGGATTTCCAGCATCGCCAGCGTTGTGTTGTAGACGTTGGAGGGGAACTGGTCGGTATCCCAGCCCAGCATGTCGTCGCCCTGGTTGGCGTCCACGGAGCCCAGCATGCCGTTGATGGCGGCGACGCGCAGGTCGTGCTGGAAGGTGTGGCCGGCCAAAGTGGCGTGGTTGGCTTCGATGTTGAGCTTGAAATCCTTGTCCAGGCCGTATTGGCGCAGGAAGCCGATGGAGGTCGCGGCGTCGAAGTCGTACTGGTGCTTCATGGGTTCCTTGGGTTTGGGCTCGATGAAGAAGGTGCCCTTAAAACCGATGGAGCGTCCATATTTGACCGCCATTTTCATCAGCGCGGCGATGTTCTCCTGCTCGAACTTCATGTCCGTGTTCAGCAGGGTTTCATAGCCCTCGCGCCCGCCCCAGAACACGTAGCCGCTGCCACCCAGTTTGACGGTGCACTCCAGCGCCTTCTTAACCTGGGCCGCCGCGTGGCAGTACACGTCCACCGAGTTGCTGCTGCCCGCACCGTTCATGTAGCGGGGGTTGGAGAACAGGTTGGCCGTGCCCCAGAGGCACTTGATATCGGTGCCGGCCATCTTGGCTTTGATGTAGTCGGTGATGTCGTCCAGCCGGCGGTTGGTTTCCTCCAGCGTCTCCGCCTCCGGCACCAGGTCCGCGTCGTGGAAGCAGAAGTATTCAATGCCCAGTTTCTTCATAAACGCGAAGCCAGCGTCCACCTTGGCTTTCGCGTGGGCCATCGTGCCGGGCTTGGCGCCGAAGGATTTGTCCGCCGTGCCGGGGCCGAACATGTCCGAGCCCGTCGCCGAGAGGTTGTGCCACCAGGCCATGGCGAACTTGAGGTGGTCCTTCATTTTCTTGCCCAGGATGACACGCTGGGCGTCATAGTACTTGAAAGCCAGCGGGTTGCGGGAGCGGGGCCCCTCGTACTGGATGGCGGGCACTTCCTTGAACAGCGGCATATCGTCCTCCTTGTGGTGTGCGTTGATGAACTGAGTATACCATATGCCCCGCGGCGCCAAAAGGGCGGGGGAGGCCTACAGGCCGGCCAGCTCCTTGAAGGAATCCTTCAGCGCGGGATACAGTTTCCGGTAGAGCCGGTGGCCTTTTTTGTAATACGCGGCTTTTTCGGGATCCGGCGCCAGGACGCGCTCCTCCTTCACCAGTTTCCGGCAGGCCTCCGGCACGCTGTTGTACAGCCCGGCGCCTACGCCCGCCAGGATGGCGACGCCCAGGGCAGGGCCTTCCGCACTCTTGATGGTTTTCACCGGGTTCCCGAACACGTCGGACAGCAGCTGCCGCCAGAAGGGCGACTTGGCGCCGCCGCCCGTGAGCAGTATGTCGCTTGGCACCACGCCCATTCCCTCCAGGATGTCCAGGCTGTCCTTGAGGGAGTAACTCACCCCTTCCATGACCGCGCGGATGAGGTCGCCTTTCTTGTGCATCGCGGACAAGCCGAAGAACACGCCGCGGCAGTCCGGATCCAGGTGGGGGGTGCGCTCGCCCATCAGGTAGGGCAGAAACAGGAGGCGGTTGGCGCCGGGGGGGCTTTGCCGCGCCAGCGCGTCCACCAGGTCATAGGCGTCCACGTTTTGCCTTTCCGCCTCGGCGATTTCATTTTCGCAGCAGGTGTCACGCATCCAGCGCTTGGACAGGCCGGCGGACTGGACCACGCCCATCACGTGCCAGGCGCCGGGCACCGCGCAGCAGAAGGTGTGCACCCGCCCCTTGGGGTCGATGGCCAGCTTGTCGGTGTGCGCGAACACGACCCCGGAGGTGCCGATGGTGGTGAAGGCCTTGCCGTCCTCCACCGTGCCCGTGCCCACCGCGGCCGCGGCGTTGTCGCCCGCGCCGCCTACCACCAGGGTGGACGTGGACAGCCCTGTCGCCTTTGCCGCCTGTTCGCTCACGTGCCCGGTGACCTCGGGGGATTCATAGACCTTTGCCAGCAATTCCGGCTCAATGCCCAGCTTCCCCAGCACTTCTCCGCTCCACCGGCGGTTGGGTACGTCCAGCAGCTGCATGCCGCTGGCGTCGGACACCTCGGTGGCGAAGTCGCCGGTGAGCTTGTAGCGCAGGTAGTCCTTGGGCAGCAGGATGTGGGCGCACTTCCGGTAAAGGTCCGGCTCGTGCTTTTTGACCCACATGATTTTGGAGGCCGTGAAGCCGGTCAGCGCCGGGTTGGCGGTGATCTCAATCAATCGTTTCGCGCCGACGGCCTTCGTGATCTCGACGCACTCCTCGCCCGTGCGCTGGTCCGCCCAGATGATGCACCGGCGCAGCGGCTCCCCGCGCTCATCCAGCATCACCAGACCATGCATCTGGCCGGAGATGCCCAGGGCGGCAACGTCCTTCGGGTTGACGCTGCTTTCCTTCATGACGTAGCCGATGGTTGCCACAGCGGCCTGCCACCAGTCTTCCGGCTCCTGCTCCGCCCAGCCGTTTTGCGGCTGGTAGAGGGGATACTCCGCCGTCTTCGCCGCGACGACCCTGCCGTCCGGGTCAAAGAGCACCGTTCTGGTGCCGGAGGTGCCCAGGTCGATGCCAAGCAGGTATTTCATTGAATCCTCCCCATGCCGGCATACAGCCGGCCGCCTGTTGGAATATCTGCTCCAAATGGTAGCCGCTAAGTGCCTTGTTGTCAATCAATTGCACAGATTGAAGCAGGAGTGCGGAGGGTACATTCCTGTTGTAACCGGGCGGTTTTTATCCGCAGACGCCGGTGGCGTCCGTCTGGGGAATGGAAAAAACGGAAACCAAATCTGCGGGATTGACATGCGGCGACCAGACAATTATATTGATTCCGAAGCCATGAAAACGATTCCGGTAACGATACCGGGGAAAGCGCGGCAGGGGAAAGATAAACCGCGCGCCGGAGAGGACACCACGCAGCCCAGGCTGCCGTGTAAATAAAAGGAGGAACCATGAAAAAATTCTTCGTCACCCTGCTGGCGCTCGCGCTGGCGCTGTCCCTCACCGCCGTAGCCGTCGCCGAGACCGTCACGCTGAAGGTGTGGGGCTCCCAGGAAGACCAGGCCATGCTCCAGGAGATGGCCGAGGCCTTCAAGGCCTCCAACCCGGACAAGACCTACGACATTACCTTCGGCGTCGTGGGCGAGCCGGACGCGAAGACCCGCTACCTGGAAGACCCGGCCGCGGCTGCGGATGTCTTCGCCTTCCCCAACGACCAGCTCTACGACCTGCTGGCCGCGGACGCCCTCTATGAGGTCACCCGCAACAAGGACGCCATCGTCGCCGCCAACAGCGCCGGCGCCATTGAGGCCGCCAGCGCCCATGGGCAGCTGTACGCCTACCCCATGACCGCCGATAATGGCTACTTCCTCTACTATGACAAGTCCGTCATCTCCGAGGAGCAGGTCAAGACCCTGGACGGCATCCTGGCCGCCGCACAGGCCGTCGGCAAGAAGTTCTTCATGGACCTGTCCAACGGCTGGTATATCGCCTCCTTCTTCCTGGGCGCCGGCGGCAAGCTGGGCCTGGACGAGAGCGGCACGCAGACCTGCGACTTCAACAACGAGCGCGGCGTGCTGGCGGGCGAGGCCATCAAAGCCCTGGCTGCCCATGAAGCCTTCCTTACGGGCGACGACGCCATCCTGACCGGCGGCATGGGCGACATCATCGCGGCCGGTGTGTCCGGCACCTGGAACGCCGACGCCATCAAGGCCAAGCTGGGCGATAACTATGCCGCCACCAAGCTCCCCACCTTCACCCTGGGCGGCGAGCAGGTGCAGATGGGCTCCTTCGCGGGCTTCAAGCTGGTGGGCGTGAACACCATGACTGCCTTCCCCGAGGACGCGATGGCCCTGGCCGAGTGGCTGACCAACGAGGAAAACCAGGTCAAGCGCTTCGAGCTGCGCGCGATGGGCCCCTCCAACGTCAAGGCCGCCGCCAGCGAGGCCGTCCAAGCCAACATCGCCCTGGCCGCCCTGGCCGCCCAGTCCCAGTTCGCCGTCTCCCAGAAGGACGTGCTGGGCAACTACTGGTCGCCCGCGGAAGCCTTCGGCGCCACCATGGAAGCCAAGGACTACACCAAGGACGTGAAGACCCTGCTGGACGAAATGGTCGCCGCGATTACCGCGAAGTAACCCAAACGAAACGCGGGGAACAGCCAGGCTGTTCCCCGCGTTTTAACATCAAAGCGGGGTGAGTGAATGCCTGAGGCAACCATCGGTTCAGCCCATGCGGGCAAAGGCTTTTTTTCGGAGCTGGCGGCCATCTTCCGCGGCGGGGACGCCGCCACCCGGCTGACCTTCCTCTTGATGGGGCTGGGTTGCCTGGTCCGCCGCCAGTTCGTGAAGGGCGGCCTTTTCCTGCTCAGCCAGGTTCTGTTCATCTGGTATCTCCTCAGTTTTGCCTGGCAGTACCTGAGCAAGTTCACCACCCTGGGCACCCAAGGCATGCACAGGGAGTGGAGTGAGGCGCGGCAGATTTTTGTACGCACCCCCGGGGACAACTCCATGCTCATCCTGCTGTTCAGCGTGTTCAGCCTGATGCTGCTGCTGGGCTTCGTCTTTCTCTGGCGCGCAAGCCTCCGGGCGGCGTACCGGGCTCAGCTGGACGCCCAGTCGGGACGGAAGCCTTCTACATTCCAGGAGGATCTGCGCCGCCTGCTCAACGAGCGCTTCCACCTCACCCTGCTCTCCCTGCCCACGCTGATGGCGTTCGCCTTCACCATCCTGCCGACCATCTTTATGATCCTCATCGCCTTCACCAATTTCGACGCCAACCATCAGCCGCCGGGCAACCTGTTCACTTGGGTGGGGCTGACCAACTTCACCGACGTGTTCTGGAAGGACCCCTTGAAGGCAGGCACCTTCGGCCGCGTGCTGGGCTGGACGATGATCTGGGCGGTCATCGCCACCTTCACCAACTACCTGTTCGGCATGGTGCTGGCCATCATGATCAACCAGAAGAAGGTGCGGCTCAAAAGCATGTGGCGGACGATCTTCGTCATCACCATCGCCATCCCGCAGTTCGTGAGCCTTATGCTAATGAGCCAGC
>JAPXQZ010000068.1:0-8553 GCA_033813835.1 Clostridia bacterium
GGTAAACCTCCGGGGCGCCGTTCTGGCGGGCGCGCCGGGGCCGCAAGTCCCCCCCGGCCATCCGGCCGTGAAAAACAAGTTTTAACCCGGCCGCGCGCCTGGTTACGACTGGGCGATTTCCATCGCAACCCTGTTCCATCGGTCCAGGAAGTCCAGACGGCCCTGCACGGTGCTGACGTCCTTTAAGATGAACTCGCAGGGGGTCCTGTAACGCGCGCAGGCGTCCTTCGCCTGCTGCATCTGTTGGCGGATGGGCTCCTCCTCGAAAACGCCGTTGCCGATGAGGGAGGGCCGCGGCTTCAGGGAAAAGACAAAGTCGCCGGAGATGCTCTCGGCGCCCCGGTCGATGTCCGCCCAGGGGGACATGGAAACCTTCCGGACGTTCCTGATTTTGCGCACGATGTCGATCTTGTTGTGCAACGGCTCGCAGCAGCCGTAATACATCAGGCCGAACATGTCGTACAGCGGCATTAACAGGTCGATGTCGAACGCCTCGTGCATATCTTTTGATACGGAGTTGAAAATCTGCGACATGCCGAAGGCCCAGACGTTCCTCGAACGCACCTTGCCGCCTTCCGGCCGGGGCAGGTCGTCGGTGTAGGCGCCCGTGCAGTGCACGTACTGCAGCTGGTTGTCCAGCAGGTCCAACTGTTCGCACTGCCGTACGGTATCCATGGTGATGTCCCGGAGCCTGACGACAATCGACTCCGTGAACTCCGGCCGGTCGATCAGGTCTATCAGCATGGTTTCCGGCTCCCGCAGCTGGGCAATCCGGTCCCAGACCCCCGTGTGAATCTGAACGCCCTCGAAGCGCACCGGCAGGATGCCCCCGAAAATCCGCTCGCATTCCGCGAGCCGCTCCGCGTCCAGCGCCCGGTCAACCTTCACGGTGTCGAATTTCAGGTTTTCCACATCCTCCGGCGTGTTGAGCTGCTCCTGGTAATCGTGGGAATAGATGTCGTTCTCCGCGTCGGTATAAAGGCTTTCCTCCTTGATGTGGGTGCCGTAATCCACGCCGGTGACGGCGTGGGGGATGTCGATGCGCGCCTCCACGACCATGTCGCAGGGAAAATGCTTCCATCGGTACAATGTCTCGCGGAGGCGCTGCTCGACCTTGCGCAGGAAGGGATCCTCGCAGCCCAGCTTCATCTCCGGGCTCGCGGCGATTTCATGCCAGGGCAGCTGGTCGATATAGACCATGGGACGGGTGGGCCGCAGGTCGTTGTTCTGGGTCCAGAGCGCCTTTTTCTCCCGCTGGACGGGGAGCGCGGCGATTCGGGCCAGCTCTTCGGCCAGCGGTCTTAAGATGGCATGGTCTTTCTTCATATTCTCTCCTTGGGTGTGTTGTTCAATCCAGTTCCTGGGCCGCCTCGCGCATCGCCTCGAGGTTGGCGGCCGGCACGTTGTGCAGCGCGCTGATGCCCGCGTCGATGAGGTCCGGGATGACGCGCCCGATGGCGCCGTAGCTGTGCAGCATAACCGGCTTATCGTGCCTGTAGGCGATGGCGAACAGTTTCTTGTAGTAGGGGAGGATGAACGTCCGGAAGTGCTCCGGGCTGACCATCAGGTCCAGCTGGGTGCCGAAGTCGTTGCCCATGAACAGGCAGTCCACCTTGTCCGCGTAGCGGTCCAGCACCTTCTCGTTGACCCGGGCGAACAGGTCCACGACCCGCTCGGTCAGCGCGTGCACGACTGCAGGGTCGGTGTGCATCTTGCAGAAGTAGTTTTCCATCCCGAAGTAGTCGGAAACGACGTGGTAAAAGCAGGATCACGCGCCGCCGGCGACGCCCATTCCGGTCGCCAGCGCCTCGTCCAGCAGCCGCCCGTAACCCTCCAGGTCAAAGGTCTCGGGGTCCGGAAAGGTGTCGTGGCGCTCAATCTCCCTTGGGTCTTCGCATTCTGCGAAAATCGGCCCGGATTCCTGGCCGTCGCCGGCCATCTTGCCCACGTGGTCGAAGACGTCCTTCCCCGAGGCGTTCCGCCAGCTCACCAGGTCGGCGGGCAGCCAGTAGAAATCGTCGCCCAGCCGCTGCGCAAGCTGCAGGGGCGTCGCGACCCCGTAATGCGGATAATACGCCTTCAGGGCGTCCGCGGAGGGGTTGCCCTTCCAGAAACCCCGCCGGTCCGCTTTCCGCGCGGAGAGGAGGGACTGGAGCCGCTCCCTGTGATTCATGCGCGCTCCCCCGTAACCTTTGGTTTCCTTGCCGCCGATCCGGCTGGTTTCAGCTGATGGCCTTCTCCAGCAGCATCCGCTCGTCCGCCGCGTCCCCGTGGAACTCGCCGGTAATCCGGCCGTCCTTCATCATGTAGATGCGGTCGCACATACCCAGGATTTCCGTCATCTCGGAGGAAATCATCACGATGGCAAGGCCTTCGCCCGCCAGGCGGCTGAGGATTTTGTAGATTTCGGACTTGGCGGCCACGTCGATGCCGCGGGTCGGTTCGTCGACGATGAGCACCTTGAGGTTTTTGTCGACCAGCCACCGCGCGAGCAGGGCCTTTTGCTGGTTGCCGCCGGACAGCTTGTTGATGGTCTGCTGCAGCGTGGGCGTCTTGATGGACATCTCCCGGACGATGCCCTCCACGTCCGCGCTTTCGCGCCTGCGGGAGATGACGCCGCTGTTCGCGTACTGCGCGAGGGCGGCCACGGAGATGTTCTGCTTGACCGAAAGGTTGGCGAATATGCCCTGCTCCTTCCGGTTTTCGGTGACCAGGCCGATGCCCATGCGCTTGGCGGCCTGGGGCGAGTCCGGCGGCAGGGGCTTCCCGTCGACCCGGATTTCTCCGGCGAGGCGCTTGTCGATGCCGTACAGCGCGTTGGTCATCTCGGTCCTTCCGGCGCCCATCAGGCCGGAAAACCCGACGATTTCCCCGCGGTTGACGTGGAAGGACACGTCGGTCACCTTGTCGCTGCTCAGGCCCTCCACTTCCAGAACCCTGTCCTGGATGTCCCGGTGGCACACGGGGAACAGCTCCTTCATTCCCCATCCCACCATCATGGTGATGAGCTGCTCCTTGTCCAGTTCATGAGCGTCCGCGGTGCCCACCACGCACCCGCCCCGCAGCACGGTGACGCGGTCGGAGATTTCCAGCACCTCGTCGAGCTTGTGGGAGATGTAGATGATGGAAACACCCTCGGATTTCAGGCGCCTGATCACCTTGAACAGGCACTGATTTCCGTCGGGCTCAGCGCGCTGGTCGGCTCGTCCATGATGATGAGCATTCCGTGGGTTCCCCCTTCATTATTTAACCGGTTTCCCGGCTATTGACCGTTCCTGGGCGGTTTCCGCGCGAATCAATCCGACAGGCATTGTTCCCGATTCGCTGCTTTGCTTATTAAGCATACCTAAAAACTGCCCGCGCGCAAGGAGGAAACGCAGCGCGCCCTGCTTTTCGGCGCGGAATCAGCCTTTGCAGGGAAATACAAACAAAGCCTGCCGCCGCCCCTGTTTTTTGGTTTTCCGTTGAGGCGGCGGGGAAATCTCCGCCAATCATCCCAGGACGTCGAGAATCTTCGCCCGCATCGCCTCCGCGACCTTTTTATGCCCGTCCAGATCCAGGTGCAGGCCGTCCGCGGGGGAAGGCTCCGCGAAGTCGGACACGCGCAGGTGCGCGATGCCGTTGCGCTGCGCGACGTCAAAGTACAGGTCGCCCAGGCGCAGGGAATCCGCCCGGCGGTTGCCGAACATCTCGCCGACGAAGGTTTCCTCCATCAGCGCGATGGGGGAACACAGCAGCACCTTGGGCGCCCTGAAGTCCCGCCCGGCGTCGGAGGCCAGCGCCAGCCTGACCAGCTGCTCGGCGCCCTGGGCGATGTCAGAGGGCGGCGCGGAGAAACGCGCCTTCAGGTCGTTGGTGCCCAGCATGATGACCACCAGGTCCAGCGGCGCGTGCGATTTGAGGACGCTGGGTAGGTGCTTCCAGCCGCTTTTGTCGATTTCCACCGGGTCGTCAAAGACCGTGGTGCGGCCGTTGAGCCCCTCCTCAATCACGTAATACCCCTCGCCCAGCGCCCGCTGCAGCAGCCCCGTCCAACGCTCATGGCGCCCATAGCGGCCGGGCGCGTCGGGCCGCGCGCCGTGGGTGTTGGAGTCTCCGAAACACAGGATGTTCTTCATGTGGTTCCCACCGCTCTATGATTTACGGGTCTGACGCGCCGGCCGGGCCGCGGGACCGGGTTTGCGTCACGTGTATTCGTCCAGCGCCTGGTACATCGCCTCGACGTTCTCCGGCGGCACGTCCGGCAGGATGTTGTGCACCGCGGCGAACACGAACCCGCCGCCGGGCGCGAATATATCCAGGTTTTCCTTGACCTGGTCCCTGACCTTCTGCGGGGAGTCGCCGTTTAGGACCACGCGGGTGTTCACGCCGCCGCCCCAGAAGGCGATGTCCTTCCCGAACTCCTTCTTCAGCCGCCACGGCTCCATGTCGCGCGCGTTGATCTGCACCGGGTTCACCGCGTCGAACCCCGCCTCGATCAAGTCCGGCAGCAGGGAGTGGATGGAGCCGCAGGAGTGCAGCAGGGTCTTCATGCCGGAGTGCCGGTGGGCATAGTCGTTGAGCATCGCGTGGCGGGGCTTGAACAGCTCCCGGTAGATGTCCGGCTGCATCAAGGGGCCGGAGTCCATGCCCAGGTCGTCTCCGAACTTGACCACGTCGCAGACATCCCCCAGCCACTCGCACACCTTTCCCAGGCTGGCCAGGTGGCGTTCCATCAGCGCGTCCAGCAGGCGCTCCACCCCTTCGGGGTCCAGCATCAGGTCGCAGAGGAAATTGTCGATCCGCCGGAGGAAGGTGCCCCACTCAAACAGGTTGCACCCGACCCCGATCACCAGCGCGCGGTCGCTTTCCCGCCGCAATTTCAGGACGGCGGCGCGCAGGCTGGGCCAGAAATCCTTTTCCTGCGCCCGGTCCCAGGGGGGCGTGGCCAGCTTCTGCCACAGCACCCGGTCCATCTGTATATCCAGGTCGGACAGGTCCCTGGGGATTTCATCCGGGTAGGCGACGTAAGTCCCGTCGTAAAACGTGGCCCTGGCGGGCATCCTGGCAATCATCCGCCCCGCTGAGAACACCGCCATGCCGCCGTCGGGCTGGGGCTTTGGGTCAAACCACGCGGGGATGAAGGAGTCGCTGCCGTCGGACAGCTTTGCCGCCTTCCACCGGCAGTCGTCGGAGTTGAAGGCGCGCCCGGCGTCCAGCACGTCGATTCCGCATTGGTCCAGCACGATGTCCGCCGGCTGGGCCAGCTGCTGTACCACGTCGTACACCCTGGCAGGCCCGGCCTGCCAGCCCATGTGGCGCACGAAGCGGTTGTAGGCGATGGCGGAGATGCCGGAGGACGGCGTCGCCCCCAGGTCCCGCGGCACGCGGTCCGGCTCCCTGTGATCCAAAGCCGCCAGCAGGCGTTCTCTGCCGTTCATTTCCCGCTCCCTACCTGCGTTTTGTCCTTTTATCCCGGCGCTCCCGCGCTAGATGCCCGGCTCTTCCGTCTATAAAACTGAAACCACAATTCCAACCGCCATTCTACCGCCGGGCTTGGCGCAAGTCAAGCGGGCCTGCAGCCGGCGCCGGTCCCGCCAGGGTCGACGGCCGCGGATGCCGTTCCATATGAAGAACCCGCGTTTCCGCGGGTTCATGGCGGGTGGGGCAGGCTGGGTTCAGTCCTTCATCCGCTCGGGGTACTTCTTGATGACGGCACCGGCAAGCCACTCCGTTTCCAGCGCGGTGTAGGCCGCCTCCTGTTTCCCGGCCAGCAGCGCGGCCTTCAGGGCTTCCCGCACGGTGTCCAGCGCGACCGGCCCCTCGGGAATCTCCGCGGCATACTGCAGGATGTGGTAGCCGTATACGCTGCGGCTGGGCAGGCTGACGTCGCCCGGCTTTTGCAGCGACATCGCCGCCTTGGTGAACTCCGGCACGAAGTTGTCCGTGGCCAGGCTGACGGGATATCCCTCTTCCGGCATGCCGGGATCCTCGCTGTATTCCTTTGCCAGCGCGCTGAAGTCTGCGCCGGGCGCCGTGGCTTTCCGGAACACCTCTTCCGCCTTGGGCAGGATGCGGGCGTAGGCTTCCTTCTCCTTATCCGCCAGTTCCGCGGCCTTGGGCTCCAGCGCCGCCAGGGCTGCCGCCAGCGCCTGGTACACCGGCGCCTTCCGCGCCAGCGCGTCCAGTTCCTGCTGCTCCGCGTCGCTGCGGGTTTCCAGCACCAGCAGTTCGTCCAGCCGCTTTGCGTCCGCCTCATCCAGCCCGGCCTTCTGCGCCTTTAGGAAGTCGGCGTCTTCCGCCGCCAAATCCTTCTGGGTCAGGAGGGCCAAAAACTGGTCAACCTCGGCCTGGGCGTCGTCCGCCGCCTGCTTGAGGGGCGCCAGCGCGCTGTTCAGGCCGGCGAGGGCCGTTTCGTCCTCCGGGGCGAACTTGATGAGGATCTGCTTGATGAGGCGGTAGCCGGCGGGGGCGTAGTACACGTCCGCCCCTTGGGTCCGGTCGTTCCCGTACGCCGCGGGGGACTGCTCATAGTTCGTTTTGGCCAGCGTGACCTTGGCGTTGTAGTCCGCCTGGATTTCCTCCTCGCTCACCGCGAGATCGCGCCCGGCGTACTGCAGCAGCTTGTCGTGCAGGTCCTGCTCCTTGGCGCTTTGCAGGTACATCTCCGGGGTGATGCCGTCCTGCGCCATCCGGTCGCTGACCGCCTTTTTCAGTTCCTCGCCGGTTAGCTCGCTGCCCGAAAAGAGGGCGGCCTGGTAGTAGTTCAGCAGGCCCTGATATTCCTCCCCGGCTTGCTCTTCCAGGGCCTTTTCCTCTTCCGCCGTCAGCTTGTCCAGCCCCAGCTCGTGCGCCTTCTGGTGCAGCAGCTTGTCCCTGGCGACGCTGTCCAGCGTGCTCTGCATCACCTGGTCCCGGTCGACGACGACCTGCTGGCTGATGCCGTACTGCTGGTACATGTTGGCCTGCTCCTGGTAGGCGCGGTTGTAGGCGCTCTCAAAGTAGGCGGTGAAGGCGGCCTTGTCCACCGTTTCCCCGTTGATGTCCAGGATGACCTGCCGGGCGTCCACCTCCGGGTCCTTGACGATGAGATTGCATCCGCCCAGCAGCAGGACGGCGGCCAGCAGTAGCGCCGCCAGCGCGAATTTGCGGTTTGAGGCTTTCTGAAGCATCGGTCACACTCCGTTTTTCATTTCCAAAGGCGCGGGAAACCGCGCCCTGCGATTATACCGCCCGGCCTCCCAAAGGGCAAGCGGGCTCAGGTTCTGGCGGCGACGCTGCCGTCGGCCTTCATGATGTGCTTTTCCGGCAGGGTGCCCCGGGCGCAGGTCGTGGGGTAGACGATGGCCTGCCGCCCGATGACCGTGCCGGGGTTGAGCACGGCGTTGCAGCCGATTTCCGCCCCGTCGCCGATGAGCGCGCCCACCTTTTTGCGGCCCGTCGCCAGCTTCTCCGCCCCGTCCCGGACGAAGACGGGCAGCTTGTCGCTCTTGACGTTGGAGGTGATGGAGCCCGCGCCCATATGGGCCTGGAAGCCCAGGATGGAGTCGCCCACGTAGTTGTAATGGGGCACCTGCACCTTGTCAAAGAGGATGACGTTCTTCAGCTCCGTCGAGTTGCCCACCACGCAGCCGCTGCCTACCAGCGCGCCGCCGCGGATGAAGGCGCAGTGCCTCACCTCGGTCTCCGGCCCGATGATGCAGGGGCCGCCCAGCCAGACGGAGGGAAAGACCTTCGCGCTTTTCGCGACCCAGACGTCGCTTTTCGGGTGGTCGTACTCCGCGGGGTCCAGCCCTGCCCCCAGGCGGAGGATGAGGTCCGGAATCCCTTCCAGCGCCTCCCAGGGGTAGGTGAACTGCTTCATCCATTCCCCGGCCAGGCTGTGGGACAGGTCGTAGAGGTCCGTGATTTTCAGCATCTTATTTTCCCTCGGTGACCAGGCCGTTGGCCTTCATCGCGGAGATGACGGAGGTGACGCAGCTTTCGCAAAGCTCCTTGGTATGCGCCTCGGCCATCACCCGCAGCACGGGTTCCGTTCCGCTCTTGCGCACCAGGATGCGGCCGTCCGTTCCCAGCTTCTTTTCCGCCGCCTTGACGGCCTTGACGACCGCGGGGTGGGACAGCGCCGCCTCCTTGTCGCTTACGCGCACGTTTTTGAGCACCTGGGGATAAATCTCGACCGGCTCCGCCAGTTTGGACAGCGGCACTTCCCGGGTGGTGACCGCCTGCATCACCTTGATTGCCGTCAGCACGCCGTCGCCGGTGTTGGCGTACTTGCCGAAGATGATGTGGCCGGACTGCTCGCCGCCCAGCAGGTGCCCGTTGTCCCGCATGCATTCGTAGACGAAGCGGTCGCCCACCGCCGTCTGCTTGTACTGGATGCCGAAGTCGTCAAAGGCCTTGTATAGGCCGAAGTTGGACATGATGGTGGTAACCACGGTGTTGTCGGTCAGGTTGCCCCGCTCCTTCATGAAGCGGCCGTAGATGTAGAGGATGAGGTCCCCGTCCACGACCTGGCCCTTTTCGTCCACCGCGATGCAGCGGTCCGCGTCGCCGTCGAAGGCGAACCCGATG
>JAPXQZ010000069.1:0-8489 GCA_033813835.1 Clostridia bacterium
GGATGCTGGCCTTCGTCGTCAAGCAAAACCTGGGGCGGGCCGACCGCGCGCTGTTTGAGGCGGCCTGCCCGGAAGGCATCAACCTGGGCGGGGAAACCATTCCCTGCTTGCCGGAGGGGCGCTTCCGCCTGCAGGGCGAGCCGGGCACGGACGCCTGGGTGGCGTTTTACGACGACCTGGCCTTCCTGGACGGCCGGGAACTGCCGGAGGACCGCGGCGCCGTGCTGGCGCTGCCGGCCCGGCTGCCCGCCCGGGCGGGCGGGCGAAGCCCGCTGCTTTTGCGGCTGGCCGCGCTCTCCAGCAGCGGAGCGGCCGTCGCTTTCGCCAACGCCGGGGCCAACGAGTCCACGACCGACGCGGTCTATGACGGCCTGTGCGCCGTAGCGGCGGGCGGGGAAACAGACGCCTGCCCGCCGTTTTCCTTGGGGGCGGCGGCTTTGGCCTGGCGGCCCGCACCGCCGGAAGTCGCCCTGCGCGTGCCGGCGATTCCCGGGATGCCCTGCGACCCGCGGATGCCCTACGCGCCGCCGGAGGGCGAGGCCCGGGCGGAATGGTGCCGGGACTGCCTGGAAATCCCGGCGCGGGGGCTGGCCGCCCGCATGGCGCGCATCGGCGCCCGCGCCCTGACGCTGGGCGTTTCCGGCGGGCTGGATTCCGCGATGGCGCTGCTGGTCGCGCTGCGCGCGCTTCAAATCAACGGGCTGCCGGTTTCCGGGCTGTTCGCCTGCTCGCTGCCGGGGCTGGGCAGCTCCCAGCGCACGCGGGACAACGCGCTGGAGCTGATGCGCGCCCTGGGGCTCCCGGAGCGGGAAATCGACATCCGGGAAAGCGTCCGCCTGCACCTGCGGGACATCGGGCAGGAGGAGGGGCTTTACGACGCCGCCTTTGAGAACGCCCAGGCCCGGGAGCGCACCCAGGTGCTGATGGACAAGGCCAACCAGCTTTCAGGCCTGATGGCGGGGACGGGCGACCTGAGCGAGCTGGCGCTGGGGTTCACCACGTTTGGCGGGGACCACCTGAGCATGTACGGCGTCAACGGCGGCCTGTACAAAACCGCCATCCGGCTGGTCATCGGGCACCTGGCCCGGCAGGAAGGAAACACCCGGCTGGGGAACGTCCTGCGCGACATCCTGGATACGCCGGTCAGCCCGGAGCTGCTGCCGCCCCGTGAAGGCGCCATCGCGCAGAGAACCGAGGACATCCTGGGGCCCTACCTCGTCAACGACTTCTTTTTGCACCACTTCCTGACGGACGGGCCGGCGCCCGGAGCGCTGCTGGAACGGGCGGAGCGGGCCTTTGCAGGCGAATACGGAAGGGACGTGCTCGCGGGGATGCTGGAGCGGTTCACCAGGCGCTTCTTCCGCAGCCAGTTCAAGCGCAACTGCCTGCCCGACGGGCCGGCGCCGCTGGGCGTATCGCTGTCGCCGCGGGGCTTTTTCGCGATGCCCTCCGACATGTCCGCGGGCGCCTGGCTGGGTACAATCGCCGGGGAATGACGAAACCGGGAGGGACGATATGGACGACCTGACCCTGCTGACGGACCTGTACGAGCTGACGATGCTGTACGGCTACCACAAAAACGGCATGGGCGGCCGCCGCAGCGTGTTCACGATGTTCTTCCGGCCGGCGTCGGGGCTGAACTACGCGGTGATGGCGGGCAACGAACAGCTGAAGGAATATATCGAAAACCTGCGGTTTTCAGACAAGGATCTGGGGTACCTGGACAGCCTGAAGCTCTTTGACCGGGCGTTCCTGGACAGCCTGCGGGATTTCCGCTTTACCGGGGATATCGCCATCGTCCGGGAGGGCAGCATCGTCTTCCCCGGCGAGCCCATCGTGCGCGTGGACGCGCCGCTGTCCGAGGCGCAGTTCATCGAGACGGCGATGCTCAACCTGATCGGCCACCAGACGCTGATTGCCACCAAGGCCAACCGCGTCGTGCGCGCCGCGAAGGGCGGGCGGGTGATGGAGTTCGGCCTGCGCCGCGCCCAGGGCCCCGACGCGGGCGTGCTGGGCGCGCGGGCGGCCTTCATCGGCGGCTGCGGCTCCACCAGCAACGTGAAGGCCGGCCAGGTGTTCGGCATCCCCGTGAGCGGCACGCACGCGCACAGCTGGGTGATGAGCTTTGAAAGCGAGCTGGAGGCCTTCCGCGCCTACGCCGACAGCTTTCCGGACAACTGCCTGCTGCTGACGGATACCTATGACACGCTGGATTCGGGCGTGCCCAACGCGATTACCGTGTTCCGCGAGCTGCGCGCCCGGGGGCACGAGCCGGTGGGCATCCGGCTGGACTCCGGCGACCTGGCCTACCTAAGCATCCAGGCGCGGAGGATGCTGGACGACGCAGGGTTTGAGAAGACGATCATCGTCGCCAGCAACGACCTGGACGAGACCATCATCCGGGACCTGAAGCTGCAGGGCGCGCGCATCGACGTATGGGGCGTTGGCACCAAGCTGATCACCAGCGCGGACCGCTCCGCCTTCGGCGGCGTGTACAAGATGTGCGCGCTGGAGACCCTTGGGCGGATGGAGCCGAAAATCAAGATGTCGGACAACCCGGAGAAGGTCACCCTGCCCGGGCGGCAGGAGCTGTACCGGCTCTACACCGCGGACGGCATGGCCGCCGCGGACCTGATCGCGCTGGCGGAGGAGGAATACGACTTCACCCAGCCGCTGACGATTTTCGACCCGCAGGATACCTGGAAGAAGATGACGCTGACGGGCTACACGGCGCGGAAGCTGCTGGAGCCGCTCTTTACAGGCGGCGTTCCGGCGGGGCCGTCCCCCGCGCTGCCGGAAATCCAGGCCTGGCGGCGGCAGGACGAGGGCACCATCTGGGAGCAGCACCTGCGGCTGGTGAACCCGAGCGCGTTCAAGGTGGACCTGTCCGACCGCCTGTGGGCCCTGCGCCACGGGATGCTCCACGCCGGGGAGGGGAAGGACAGGGCGTGAATCCTCCGGCCATCAGGCCGCGGAAAGAACAACGCGCAAATCGTCAACGGGAAGGCCGGCGCCTTCCCGTTGTTTGTTGAAACTGATGGAGCCGGCGGCCTAAAAGTCCGGCGGGACGTTCTGCTTTAGGTGCTCGTTCATGTTGTTGGTCTGGGAGCGCCTGACGTTCAGGTCGTCGTCCGGCGCGGTGGGCGAGGCGTAGGCCAGGGGATCGTCGGCGGGATTGACGGCGGCCTTCTTCCCCTTGGGCGGGTACTTGGCGTCCAGGTCAAAATCGGTGTCCGTGACCCCGGGCTTGCCGATGCCGTCGTCGGGCAGCGCTTCTTCCCCCGCTTCCTTTTTGGCCTCTGCGTCCCGGGCAATCTGGTCCAGCTCGCCCACCATTCGCTGCACCTCGTCGCGCTGCTGCGCCGAAAGGGCGTGGTAGAGATAGGCGACGTCGGCCAGGCGCGTGGCCTCCCTGCGCTTTTCCTTTTGCGCCTCAGGTTCCGCGAACACCCCGCGGACCTGCTCCACGGCCTTGCTGCCGGCTTCCGCGGCGGCGTGTACCGCCTTGCTCCCGGCGTCCACGGCGGCTTGCACCGCCTTTTCGCCCTTTTCCGCGAGGCCCTGCGCCAGGTCGCTGTTCATAAAATCCCGGATGGCGTCGCGGGACTTCTCCACGCCCGTCACGATGGCGCCGATGCCGGACATCACGATTTTCTTCAGCGCGTCTCCGTCCGCCGTCTGCTCGGCGGCCCTGTCCCGGGGTTCCTCCCGGGCGGTGTCCATGCTGTTCTTCTCCGGGCTCTCCATAACCAGCCACCTCCTTTACGGGCATTATACCCAGCGGCCGGCCGGCGGCGGCCCCGCGGGCAGGCGGGTATAATCCCGGTGTGCCGCAAAAGGCAACACTGACGGATGGGAGAGAGCGTATGTTATTGAACCTGGTTCTCTGGGCGCTTTTCGGCGCCCTGGCCGGTTGGATCGCGGGGCAGCTGATGGGCAGCCAGAACGGGCTGATCGTCAACATCATCCTGGGCATCGTCGGCGCGCTCGTGGGCGGCTTTGTCGCCAGCCTGATCGGCTTCAACAACGCGGAGGGCTTCAACCTGGTATCCCTGCTCATCGCCGTCGCGGGGGCCTGCCTGGTCATCTGGCTGGCGCGGCTGGTACGCAGGTAACTGCCCGGACGACCCTCAACAGGCAGGCCGAATGGCCTGCCTGTTGTTTGCGGCTTTCTCAGGCCGGGGGCGTTTCCCCGCCGCGCAGCACGTCGTAAACCATCAGCCCGGCTGCTACGGCGGCGTTTAAGGACTCGGCGCCGCCGGGGATGGGCAGGCGCAGCCGGTAGTCCGCGCGCGCGAGCACGTCCGCGTCCAGGCCGGCGCCCTCGTTGCCGATCAGCAGGCAGACCCGGGGGCCGAAGGGCGGGTGGCTGAAATAGGGTTCTCCGCGCAGGTCGCCGGCCACCAGGTCATAGCCGGACAGCGCGTCCAGCGCCGCGGGCAGCGCCGGGACGGCATAGACAGGCACGCGGAACACCGCCCCCATGGACGCCCGCAGCGCCTTGGGGGAAAAGGGGTCGGCGCAGCCGGCGTCGACCAGCAGGCCGTCAAAGGCCGCCGCGTCCAGCGTGCGCAGGATGGCGCCGACGTTTCCGGGGTCCTGCAGGCGGTTGAGCGCCGCCAGGCGTGGCCCGGCCGATTCCAGCGGGCCCGGCACGGGCAGGCGGCAGACCGCCAGCACGCCTTGGGGCGTCTTGCTGTCCGTCAGGGCGGACAGCACCTGCGGGCTGACGAGGATGGTTTCGGGCGCGGCGCGGACCAGGCCCCCATAATCCGCCTCCTGGCCGGCACGCACCAGTAGCGTTACCGCCGCGCCCGCGGCGACCGCCTCGGACGCCAGGTGCGCGCCCTCCGCCAGGAACAGCCCGTGGGCGCGCCGGCCTTTGGGCAAAAGCAACTGGCGCCACTGCCGGACGCGGGGATTGGCGGCGCTTTGCAGTTCGGTCAAGGCCGGAGCAGCTCCGCGATTTTGCGGGCGGACACGCCGTGGTGGAGCAGCCAGGGCTCCGCCCAAGCATGGAGGGCGAATTTCCGCGCCTCCGCCGCGCGCTCCGGCAGCAGCAGGTCGCAAAGCCGCGCGAACTCCATCAGGCGCCGGCGGATGACCAGGGGCAGGGCGCAGCCCGCCGCCTTCATGCGCGCGGGCAGGTCCTCCGGCCAGGGGGCCGGGAGGGCGGGCATGGCCTTCACCCGCCGCGTCAAGTCCTCCCGCAGGGCGGCGAAATCCAGGTTCCGGCTGGCGGACGGATAGGCGGCCGGCCACCCCGTGGAACAGGGCAGGAAACAGACCGGCCAGGGGTTGGCCAGGTACCTGGGGACCAGTTCGGCGGGAATCTCCAGGCCCGCCGCATACATCAGCCGGGTGAGCCGGATCTCGCCCTCCCGGGCGCCCTGGCCGGAGAGGGAACCGTCCCCGCACAGCTCGGAGAGCACCTTCGCGGCGAAGCGGGCATCCGCGAACGTCTCCCCGGCCAACTGCAACCGGGACGCGCTGACGTACAGCAGCAGCACATAGGCGCAGACCGGCTCCGGGCAGTCAAACCCCGCCTCGGCTAGGGACAGGTATACGTCCCTTGCCGCGGTGGAAAACGGGCTGGGCGCTGCATTTTCGACCGGCGCTGGCGCGGGCTCCGCTTCCGGCTGCCCTGAAGCCGGCAGGGGCAGGTCCTCCGCGGCGGCCTGCGGCCAGTAGAACATCCGGCTGCTCTTGTCCGGCATCTCCACCAGAAACAGGCGGTCGCAGTCCGGCGGCAGGGAGTGCGCCCCCTCCCCCGGCTCGTCCCCCAGCGCGTAGGGCCCGCTGATGCGGCCGCCGGAGCGGAGATAATACGTCGGGGTCAGCGAGGCCGCCCCCCTGTCCCCGGAGACCACCTCGTACAGCAGGCCCTCCGGGAGCGCCTGCACGGCGTCGGAGTAGACGATATAGCGGTTGTTTTCCCCGCGGTGTGGCGCGTAGTTCTTGTTGGGCCGCACCTTGCCCAGGGAGGAGGGCACGCCCGAGAGGTTGATGAGGCACAGCGTGCCCAGGGAGCGCATCCGGTCCTTGAAGCTGTGCTGCTCCTGCTTGTCCGGCGCGACGCGCAGGAAACCGTCCTGCGCAAACTCCTCCAGGTCCTCCGGGCTGACCCCGCCCGCCGTGGTCAGCAGCGGGCGCACGCGGAAAAGGACGCGCCGCGCGTCATCCTCCTCCAGGTACGCCAAAACGACCTGACCGCTCAGATCCATCCCATCACCCCATTCACTCGTTTGTCGTTTTTGCCTTTTTTGATTGTAACGGCTGGCGCGGATGCCGTCAAGGCGGCGCGCCTTGACGCCCCGAACCGCAGGATGCTAAGATGCCGACGGTGTTTTGGCCTACAGCCGGGAGATTTTCCGGACTTACGAGCGGAAGGGGCGGGCGGATATGGGCGGCGGCGCGACCCGCAACAAGCCGGAGCAGCGGCGGCAGCTGGGCGAATTGGAGTACTTCGACCGGGGCACGGTTTCGGGCGCGGACGGGAAAACGTACCGGCGCTTCGCCATCCGCACGCATTTCGTGGAGCCAGGGGAGGACGCGGCCCAATTGGTGGAGCGCTACGTGAAGCCGCTGTATCAGCCCGGCGACGCGCTATCCTTCGGCGCGAAGGTGATGGGCATGTGCGTCAACAGCGTCAGGACGCGGGAGCAGGTCAAGCCGGGCTTCTGGGCAAAGCGGCTGTGGCGCTTCGCGGGGCGCAACTCCACCGGCATCGGCATGCACGAGCCCTACAAGCTGCAGCTGGTGGTGGAGATGGTCGGCCTGCCGCGGATGCTGCTGGCCGCCTTCCTGTCCGCGCTGACGCGGCCCTTTGGCATCAAGGGCGTGTTTTACAGGGTGTGTGGCAAGGGCGTGGGCGGCATCGACGGGTTCTACCCGGACTCGGACTTCGACGTCTACCACGAGCTGGCGGTCATCAACCCGCCGCAGCCGGACCGGCTGTGCGACGAGCTGGCCAGAAAGACCGGCATCCCGGTGGTATTGATGGACGCGAACGACTTCCAGCGCGACCAGCTGGGCAAGAGCGCGGATTTCCCGCTGACGGACGCACAGATCCAGGACGCGATGCGGGACAACCCCTCCGGGCAGGGGAGGGAGCTGACGCCCTTCATCTTGATCCGGCCGCTGAAGGACCCGTCGGATGGCTGAGATTGCCGTCCTGGACGCGGGGGGCGTCCGGATTGCCGAGGTGCGGGGAGAGGCCGGGAGCGTCCACGGGGCCGGGGACGCCGCCGCCCTGATCAGCGGCGTCGCGGGGAAGGGCATCCGCCGGGCGCTGGCCGCGCGGGAACTGATCGACGCGTCCTTCTTCGACCTGCAGACCGGGTTCGCGGACCAACTGGCCAAGCAGGTGCAGGAAAGCGGCGTCCGGCTGGCGGTGCACGGCCGCTTCTCCCTGGTGGAAAGCCTGGCCCTGAAGGCCTTCATCCTCAAAAGCGGCCTGGGCGGGGCCGTGCGCCTCTTTCCGGGGCGCGACGCGGCGCTGCGGTGGCTGACGGAAGCGTAATTCAATGAGAAGAACCTGATTCCCTCGGTGCATCAAAGCAAAACCGGTTCCCACATCAGGGAAACCGGTTTGTTTGTTGGAAGATGGGTCAGGGGATAAGTCCCCTGGCAGGGGGACCGGGGACGCGGTCCCCCGGCGTCTTCTCTTAAAACTCCGCGTGCCCGACGGTGCGCGGGAAGGGCAGCACGTCGCGGATGTTGTTGATGCCGGTCAGGTACATGACGAAGCGCTCGAAGCCCAGGCCGAAACCGGCGTGCTTCACGCTGCCGAAGCGGCGCAGGTCGAGGTACCAGCCGTAGTCCTCCTCGCGCAGCCCCATCTCGCGGATACGGGCCAGCAGGCGGTCGCGGCGCTCCTCGCGCTGGCTGCCGCCCAGCATCTCCCCCACGCCCGGGACCAGCAGGTCCACCGCGGCGACGGTCTTGCCGTCCTCGTTCTGGCGCATGTAGAAGGCCTTGATGTCCCGGGGGTAGTCGGTGACGAAGACCGGGCGGCCGAAGTGCCGCTCGGTCAGGTAGCGCTCGTGCTCCGTCTGCAGGTCCATGCCCCAGGACACGGGGTACTCGAAGGCTTCCCCGGAGGCCAGCAGGATATCGACGGCCTCGGTGTAGGTGGCGCGGGCGAAGTCGCTGGAACGCACGTGCTCCAGCCGGGAGAGCAATCCCTTGTCCACAAACTGGTTGAGGAAGGCCATCTCCTCCGGCGCCTTTTCCAGCACGTCGGAGATGACGGACTTGACCATGTCCTCCGCCAGCGCCATGTTGTCCTGCAGGTCGGCGAAGGCGATTTCCGGCTCGATCATCCAGAACTCCGCCGCGTGGCGGGCGGTGTTGCTGTTCTCGGCGCGGAAGGTGGGGCCGAAGGTGTAGATGTTGCCGAAGGCCAGGGCATAGGCCTCGCCCTGCAGCTGGCCGGACACGGTGAGGGAAGCGGGCTTGCCGAAGAAATCCCGGGCGTAGTCCACCTG
>JAPXQZ010000070.1:0-1569 GCA_033813835.1 Clostridia bacterium
CCTTTTTGGCTTCAGTCAGCAGGGCGGCCATCTGCTGCTCCATCTGGCTTTCCGGCGGCCGGTCCTGGAAGACGGTTTCAAAGCGCAAATCGTCCGCGAACACAAAGCCGACGCTGACGTCCTTTGCCTTCAAAGCATCTGCCAGCGTCGCCCGGTCCGGATAGACCGCGCCCTCCGGCACGCTGCCCAGTACGGGCAGAAGGCTTTGCCGCAGGGCTTCATCGGCAAAGACGTAGCCCGCCTCCTCAAAGGCCGTTTCCGGCGCCTTGGGCGGCTCGCCCGAATCGAACAGACCGATGATGCGCGGCAGGAAGGTCAGCAGCAGCATCAGTAGCACCAGGATGAGCGTCGTGACCCGGGTGGTCCTCTTGCCCAGCTGGGTTTTCAGCTCGTAGGCGAAAATGATGTTAAAGTCCCGCATGCTCGTCCCCCGCTTTCCGGATGAAGATGGCCGTGAGGCTGGGCTCGTACAGGCCGAAGGAGCGGACGGTCACCGGCTGCCCGGACAGGTAGGCCATCATCGGCCCCTGCAGGGGCTGTCCCCTGGTGTCCAGGATGGCGCCGTCCTCCGTCTTGTGCGCCGTCACCCCCGGGAAGGCCTGCAGCAGGTTCGGCAGCCAGGCTTCCGTGGGCTCAATGGCGGAGAGGTATAGCTTGTCGCGCCCCTCCTCGCGCTTGACGGCGTCCAGGCTGCCGGATAGCAGGATGTCGCCGTGGTGGATGAGGGTCACGTCGTCGCAGATTTCCTCCACGTAGCCCATCTGGTGGGAGGAGAAAATGACCAGCCTACCCTCCTTGACAAAGCGCTTGACGGCGTCCTTGAAAATTTGCGCGTTGACGGGGTCCAGCCCGGAAAAGGGCTCGTCGAGGATGAGGATGTCCGGGTCGTTGAGGAAGGACTGGGCAATCTGGATTTTCTGCTGGTTGCCCTTGGAAAGGGTCTCCAGCTTTTTCTTTTTGAACTCGCCCAGTTCGAAGGCGTCCACCCACTCGTTCGCGCTGCGCAGGGCATCCTTCCGGCAGGCGCCGCGCAACCGCGCGAAATAGACCAGCTGCTCCAGCACCTCGTTTTTCTGGTACATCCCCCGCTCCTCCGGCAGGTAGCCGATGCGCAGGGATCGCGGCCTGAATGCCTGCCCGTCCAGCAGGAAGCGGCCGCTGTCCGGGCGGAAGACGTCCATCAGGCAGCGGATGGTGGTGGACTTGCCGGCGCCGTTGCGGCCCAGGAAGCCCATCGCGCGGCCGGAGGTCACGGCGAAGGAAATCCCATGCAGGATTTCCCGGTCGCCGAAACTCTTCCGTACGTCCTGGATTTCAAGTTTCATCGCGTCTCCTTTGCGGCCGGGCAGACCGCCCGAAAGCTTTCCTATTGTACTTCATTCACCGGCGACAGCCGGCGCGGGGCAGAAGTTCATCCGGGACTATACCGTCCCAAAGCAAAAGCGACTTAGGGTTTGCCGGGCAGCGGTTCCTGTTCCAGCCGCGGGCCTTCGGCGCGCTGGGCGAGAAGGATGGCGGCGAACATCAGCCCGGAGCCCGCGTACTCCCTCAGGGTAGGCTGTTCGCCCA
>JAPXQZ010000070.1:1584-8474 GCA_033813835.1 Clostridia bacterium
CGAAGCCGGAAAGCACCCCGCACACCAGGAACTGCGCTGCGCACAGCTTGACCCCGTTCACCCGGACGCCGAAGTGGTCCACCAGCATTATCTGCGCGGCGAAGGCAAAGGCGCACAGGATCAGCAACAGATCGCCGGTCTGGACGGTGAACCGTTCCGTGACGCTGAGCAGGTACAGCCCCGCCGCGGCCACCAGCACGGATACAAACAATGCGGGTTTGGGCCTGTGCCCCAGGAAGAGCCCGTAAACCGGCACAATCAGGATATACAGCGCCGTCAGGAAGCCCGCCTTTCCAGCGGTGGTTTCCCGCAGGCCGAACTGCTGCAGGTTGACCGCCACGAACAGCGCAAGGCCGCACAGCAGGCCGCCTTTCCGAAGCAGCCGGCGCTGCTCCGGGGAGGGCGTTTCTCCCTTTTTCCTGGCGAGCCGCCCGGAAAGGAAGATGACCGGCGCGAGCGCGGCCGCGCCCAGCAGGGAACGCACCGCCTGGAAGGTGAAGGGGCCGATGTGCTCCATGCCCAGGCTCTGGGCGACGAAAGCGCTGCCCCAGATGACGGCAGCCAGCAGCAGCATCAGGATGCCGGATCTGCGGCTGACGGCCATTCCCTTTCCCCCTTTACGCGCTTTGGGATATATTAAGTCCGCACATCCTTTCCGTCAAGAAAGCAAAGGTGCTGGCGGCCCGGCCAGGATGCTTTTGCCAGCCAAAGCGGGTACAATATCTGCGCGGATATCGCCCGGGAAACCGGGCTGTGGAGGATTAAAGTGATCGAGCTTCGCAACATCAGCTGGACGCTGCCGGAAGGACAGGAAATCATCAGCGACCTGAGCCTGGTGATTCCGGGCGGGAAGCTGACCGTAGTTACCGGGCCCAACGGCGGCGGCAAGACCACGCTGGCCAAACTCATCGCCGGGCTGGTCACCCCGACGTCGGGACAGATTCTGCTGGACGGGCGGGACATCACCGGGCTGGACGTGACCCAGCGCGCCCGGCTGGGCATCAGCTACGGCTTCCAGACACCGGTGCGTTTCAAGGGTCTGACGGTCCAGGGCCTGCTGGAGGCGGCGGCCGGGCGGCTGCTGAGCTTCGACGAGATGTGCGACCTGACCGGCAAGGTGGGGCTGTGCACGGTGGACTATGTGGACCGGGAGGTGGACGCCAGCCTGTCGGGCGGTGAAATCAAGCGCGTGGAAATCGCTTCCGTGCTGGCGCGGGGCACACGTGTATCGATTTTCGACGAGCCGGAAGCCGGCATTGATATGTGGTCCTTCAACGGCCTGGTCGGGGTTTTCCGCAGCCTGAAGCAGCAGGGAATGACCATGGTGGTCATTTCCCACCAGCAGCGGTTGATTGAAATCGCCGACGAAATCGTCGTTCTCTCCGGCGGGCGCCTGCGCGACCAGGGGCCGCGCGAGCAGGTGATGCCAGGGCTTCTGGCGGGCGAGATCACCGGGCACTGCCCGGTGGGCAGGAAGGTGAGGGCATGACGTTTGACGCGCTGAACCCCGTGGCGGAGCGGCTGCTGAAAACAGTTGCCGGGTACCAGGGGGAATTCAAGGGGGCTTACAACATCCGCCAGGACAGCGGCTGCGCCGGGCGCCGCTCCACGGACAACATCAAGATTATCCCCCATCGTGAAGGCAAGCCGGGGATTGAGATTCACGTCGCGCCCGGCACCCGGGGCGAAACCGTCTTCATTCCCGCCACCGTGACCCGGGGCAACGTGGACGATCTGACCTACAACGATTTCTATATTGGCGAAGGCGCGGAAGTGACGATTGTGGCCGGTTGCGGCGTGCATACGGACGACGCCGGCGAGGCGCGGCACAACGGCGTTCACCGCTTCTTCATCGGCCGGGGCGCCGACGTGGTCTATGAGGAAAAGCACATCGGCGAAGGCGGGGGCGAAGGGAAACGGAACATCGACCCGGTCAGCGACGTGTACCTGGAGGAGGACGCGCGGCTGACCATCGATACCGTGCAGCTGGGCGGCGTGGACCATTCCGACCGCGTGACCACCGCCGCCCTGAAGGCGCGCTCCCGCCTGGTGGTGCGCGAGCGGCTGCTGACCAACGGGGAGCAGACCGCGACGACGCGCTTTGACGTAGTGATGGAGGGCGAGGACGCCGGGTGCGACCTGGTGAGCCGCTCCGTGGCGCGCGGCCGCTCACGGCAGGAGTTTATCAGCCGCGTCGTCGGCAAGGCGCGCTGCGCAGGCCACTCCGCCTGCGACGCCATCGTCGCGGACGAGGCCGTGGTCACCGCCGCGCCGCAATTGGACGCCTTCAGCCCGGACGCCGCCCTCATCCACGAGGCGGCCATCGGCAAAATCGCGGGCGAGCAGATTCTCAAGCTCCGCACCCTGGGCTTGACGGAGGCGGAAGCCGAGGCGAAGATTGTGGAGGGCTTTCTCCGGTAACCTCCTTCCCCGGAAGTGGCAGGCGCGGACCGGAAAAGCGGAGGAACCCGGACTTGCCCAGCCGGGTTCCTCTTTCTGCATTTGGATCTCCGAGCGTGTCAGACAAGCCCGTGGTAATCGACCTCGACCGGCATCCGCTTTGCAGCGGATTCCATGATGGACAGCACGACGTAGCTGGCACGGGCGGCGTCTTCCAGGGAAACGTTGAACTCCTCCCCCGAAATCAGGCAGTCCACAAAGCTGCGGATGCTCTCAAACGCAAATCCCTTGGGCGCGCCGAAAATGTGATTCTGGACCAGCACGTCCGGGACCGTTACCTTGCTGTCCGTGTACATCTGGACCAGGTTGTGGTTGGAGGCGTCGATGGCGACCATGCCCGCGGAGCCCAGGATATTGCACTTGATGTCGTTGAGGCAGGGGTTCGCGTCGGGGAGATGATCGCGCTGTTCACGAACAGCTTCATGATGCCCTCGCTGAAGATGGTTTCGTAGTTGGCGGAGGTCAGGCCCGAAAAAACCTTGCCGGGGAAAAAGACGTCCGCCTTGTTCCGGAAACTGATGGAAATCATCCAGAGGAAGGGGAGCAGGGTGAACAGGCAGATGACGACAAGCGCCAAAGCGTGGAAAAGCCTGCCCGTGATACGCTTTTTGCTGACAGCCCTCATTTGTTCGTCTCCTTGCGCTGGAAGCGAATGAGAAGGTTGCTGATGACGGTGACCAGGGCCAGCAGCACCATGGCGACCGCAGCCCCCCTGCCAATCAGCCCGTTTTGCGCGTTCACCATGCGGAAAACGTGCAGGCTCAGGAACTCCGTGGCATTGCCGGGGCCGCCCTGGGTCAGCACGAACGCGGTGTCAAACAGCTTCAGCGAATCCACCGCCCGCATCAGCATGGCCAGAAGGATCAGCGGCCGCATCATGGGCAGAGTCACGTAATAGAAGCTTCTTGCCTTGCCCGCGCCGTCTATCATGGCGGATTCATAGGGCTCGTCCGGCAGGGATCGGAGCCCCGAATACAGGATCAAGGCCACGAAGGGCGTGAATTGCCAGATATCAACAATCATGATGGACCAGAACGCCATCCCGGAGGACAGCCAGGGCACTTTCAGGCCGAAAAGGCCCCCCAGCAGATAGTTCAGCAGGCCGTACTCCGCGTTGAACATCAGTTTCCACATCTGGCCCGCGATGGTCGGCGTCATCGCGAGGGGGATGATGAGGATGCCCACCACCAGGGGCTTGAGCCTGAACTCCTTCTCGTTGAGCAGCAGGGCAATTGCGAAGCCCAGCACCATCTCGACGGACGTCGCCGCAATCATGAACACCAGGCTGATATAGACAGCATGCCAGAAGTCACGGTCCCGCCCGGAAAAAAGCCGCATATAGTTCTCAAAGGCGACGAACTCGGCGCGGTCCGGGCTCCACCCCAGCTGGTAGTCCGTAAAACTGACAATGACCAGAAAGAGGGTCGGAATGATGGATAGCACAAACAAAGTCAGCATCGCCGGGGCGATATACTTGATGTACGGCCTGTCCCTGAGCCATCCGCCGGGGGCGGCCTTCCGCAGTTCTGCCACTCGCTCATCCCCTCTTCAAAGGAAACGGGGGAGGGAATACCAGGCTTAATCCCCTCCCCTGGCCTGTTGGAATCAGTGAATCAGGTCTTCAATATCCATCTGCATGCGCTACAGGCTTGGTCGACAGTCATTTCCCCTGCCAGCGCGGCGCTGCCGTATGCCCCGGCGATTTCAAGAATCTGGTTAATCTGCTCGTGCTGCGGAATCCAGCTCAGCCCTTTCTCCACCAGACCGTTCGCGCTGACCAGCGCAAGCTTTTGGGCGGGATAGGAGGGGTTGAGCGCCGCCAGCACTGCATTTTCAAAGATGGAAGCGCGCGTCCCGACGCCTCCGGCCTTGACGTAGTCGACGCTCTTTGCGTGCCCGGCCATGAACGCGATGAACGCCCAGGCGGCCTCTTTGTTCTTGGAGGATGCGGGAATGGACAGGTTCCATCCCGCCAGGGCGGCGCCATCGCCCGCGGGTCCGGTGGGCGTGGGCACGAAGTCGACCTTGTCGGCAACGGTGGAGGTTTCGGGGTTGGTAATCTGGTTGGCGAGGGCGGTGGCATCCAGCCACATGGCCGTCCTGCCGGAGATGAAGGCCCCCAGCGCTTCCTCATGGGTGTAGGTGCCCACGTCCGGCGGAGCGCATTTGAGGAGATCCACGTAGAACTGCAGCGAAGCCTTGGTTTCCGGCGTGTTGCAGGTTACGATGACCTTGTCCGTGCCGATGGACTTCTGGTCGATGAAACCGGCGCCAAAGTTGTACATCAGGCTCATCCAGCCGGACGCGAAATGGATGCCCCGCTGCGCGCGCATGGAAGCCCCGTACAGGTTCTCTTCCTTGCCGGTAAAGAACTGTGCGAGCTCGAGATACTCGTCCATCGTTTTGGGCGGCTCTTTCCCGTACTTTTCAAACAGGTCCGTCCGGTACGCGATGAACCGCGTCTCGCCGGCCGTCGGGATCCCGTAGTTGACCCCGCCCGTCCCCGGAAATGCCGTTGCGGTAGGCGGCACGTTTCGTGTATAATATGGCTGGAAACAAGCCAAAGGAGCAAACGGTGCGGCGAATAGGGATCTTCAGCGGAGCCTTTGACCCTGTTCATATCGGGCATATCACCGTGGGTCTTGCCGCTTTGGAGGCGCTGGGCCTGGAGCGCGTCCTCTTTCTTCCCTACGGCAGGCCGCTGCTGCGGGAGCCGGAAGCCCCGGCGAAAGACCGCCTTCGGATGCTGGAGCTGGCGATCGGCGACCTTCCGGGCCTGGACGTCAGCGACGCCGACCTGCAGGCCGCGCCGCGCTACGCGGCGGCTACGGCACGCGCGGTCCGCGCAAAGCATCCGGGCGCGCAGCTGGTATACATCGTCGGCGCGGACAAGCTCTCTGAAATCCCCGCCTGGAAGGACGCGGCGGAGCTGTTTTCCATTTGTTCTTTCGCCGTATACCCGCGCGCCGGATACGACGCTCCCGCGCTGACGGACTTTTTGCGGGGCCATGGGGCGGACGCGCGGGTGTTGCCCGCGGGCGCCCCGCTGATGTCCTCTGGACAGGTGCGCGCGCAGCTGCGGCTGCTGTCCGACGCGCCGGGGATGCTGCCGCCCAAAGTAGCGGAATATATTGCCGCCAACGGCCTGTACCAGCCGGACTATGCGCGCATGGTGCGCCAGGCGGTGTCGCCCGCCCGGTTCCGCCACACCCTGGGCGTCCGCCGGGAAGGCGCGCGCCTGGCCCGCCTGCACGGGGTCCCGATGCAGAAAGTCGGGGTAGCCGCCATCCTGCACGACTGCGCCAAGTGCATGGAGCTGCCCCGGCTTCAGGCCATCGCCCGCGGCGCGGGCTTGACCCGCGACCCGCAGGTGCTGAGCAGCAACGCCCTGCTGCACGGCCTGGTTGGCGCGCACCTGGCACGGATGCGCTACCACGTCGGCGACACGCATATCCTTAACGCCATCCGTTACCACACCACCGGCCGGGCGGGGATGGGGCCGGTGGAGCTGGCCCTGTTCGTGGCCGATGCCGTCGAGCCGGCGCGCGATTACCCGGGGGTATCGCTGGTACGCAGGCAGGCGGAGACCGATTTGCGGCTGGCCGCGCTGACCAGCCTGACCGGCACGCAGGACTTCGTGCGCAGCAAAGGCGGGCAGGACAGCCCGCTGAGCCTGGAAGCCATCGAGGACCTGAGCCGCCGCCTGGCCCGCGGGTAAAGCGTCGCCCGGGACGGGTACACTCCCCTCGGACCAATCGGGGCGCCGGGCGCTCCTATTCACATAAAGAAAGGGGAAATGAATTTGTTGGAAGAAAACCTGGCCCTGCGGATTTCACGGCTCCTGTACGACCGGAAAGCGGAAGATCTCGTCGCCCTGCGCGTCGCGCAGCTCACGGTGCTGACAGACTACCTCGTCATCGCGACCGGGCGCAACGCCCTGCACGTGCGCGGCCTGGCCGACCACCTGGAGCAGCAGCTGGCGAAGGACGGCCTTTCCCCCCGCCGGGTGGAAGGCAGGGCGGACGCCAATTGGCTGGTAATAGACTATCAGAGTGTCATCGTGCATCTCTTCAAACCCGATGCGCGGGCATATTACCGTCTGGAACGCCTGTGGGATGACGGGCGCAACCGGATGGAGCTGCCCAACGAGGAACTGCTGGAAGCATAACCCGCATGAGCATACAGGTTTACTGGCATAAACGGAATTTCGACACGCAAAAGACGGAGCGCTTCTTCAAGGAGCGGCGCATCGCCTACCAGTCGCTGGATCTGGGAAGGCACCGTCTGGGAAGGAGGGAGGCGGAACTGCTGCTCCGCGGCGCCGGAATCCGCGCCGCGCTGGACCTGGGCGACCTGAAGGTCCGGTCGCACCCGGTCGCCTACACCCAGGACCTGGAAACCATCGTCGGCTACGTGCTGGAGAACCCCCG
>JAPXQZ010000071.1:0-5444 GCA_033813835.1 Clostridia bacterium
GTCCTCCGTCGCGCTGGTCGCCGCCATCGAAGCCATGTGAACCTCCAGGTATTGGCGTACCTGGATAATGTCCGCCGCTAGTGCGTTCCCTTGGCTGAGCATCATGGAAAGCGGCAGGGCGACATGGCCGGGTAGCACTCGGTCTATGTAGTTTCCGTCGCCGACGACGGAGCGGATGCAGCCCATCCGTTTCATCGCGCGCAGTGCTTCCCGCAGCGACGTCCGGCCGACGCCCAGCTGTTCCGCGAGGGCGCGCTCCGGCGGAAGCTTTGCCCCCACCGGCAGTTCGCCTGAACGAATCCGGCTGCTGATTTCCTCTACGATCTCCTCGTAGATTTGCTTGTGTGGAAGCACTTTGAACACTCTGTCCCCCTTTATCCGCCGGGCCTTCATCTCAAGCGGGAGCCTGGCCTTGCGCTGCAGGTTCGATAATAAAACCGCAGGATTTCTTTCAATCTCATCCTAATGCGATACAATGGGGATGTCAAATCACGCACAATGCTATAGACCGGGGGAGGGAAGTCGCTTTGATTGAAGAATATGTTAAAAGAGCGCGCGTGGCGCAAAAGGTTCTCGCCGGCCTTGACCAGGCACGCATCGACGGTATCGTGCGGGATATCGCAAAATGCGTCTATGACCAGGCGGAGCCGCTGGCAAAGATGGCAGCCGAAGAAACAGGGATGGGGAACTACGCGCACAAAGTCCTGAAAAACAAGGGGAAAGCCCGCATCATCTGGCACGCGTTGAAAGGCAAGAAGTCCGTCGGCATTCTCCGGGTCGTTCCGGAAGAGGGAATCACGGAGGTGGCGAAGCCGATGGGAGTCGTAGCCGCCGTTACGCCCTGTACAAATCCGATTGTCACCCCGATGTGCAATGCCATGTTCGCAATCAAGGGCGGAAACGCGATTATCGTCTCGCCGCATCCGCGCGCGAAGCAATGCGCCTTGCGGCTTGACGAAGCGTTCCGGGATGTCCTCAGGGAGCACGGGGCGCCTGAAGATATTTACCAGACGCTTCCCGAGCCTAGCATTCCATTGACCAACGAGTTGATGTCCGCTTGCGACGTGGTGATTGCGACCGGCGGCATGGCGATGGTCAAGTCAGCTTATTCCAGCGGAAAGCCGAGTTTTGGCGTCGGCGCGGGCAACGTGCAGTGCATCTTTGACCGGGATATCGACATCCCCGCTGCGGTAGCCAAGGCGATCGAAGGGCGCATTTTTGACAATGGGATTATCTGTTCCGGTGAGCAGACCATCATCGCGCCTAGGGAGACCTTTGACGAGGTCATCGCTGCCTTCAGGGGGAAAGGCGCATACTACGTCGACGACCCTGTAGCGGTCCGGTCGATGGGCGAAAAGCTTTTTCCCGGCGGGGAAATCCTCCGCCAGGCGGTCGGACAGGATGTGACGAAGGTTGCCGGGCTGGCGGGCGTCAGCGTTCCGGAAGGCACCAGGCTGATTGTCGTAAAGCCTGACCATGCAGGGGTGGGCTGCGTCTGGAGTAAGGAAAAGATGTTTCCGGTCATGAGCGCATACGCGTATGACACCTGGGAAGAAGCCATCCGGATCGCAATGGACAACTTGTCCGTTGAGGGGATGGGGCACAGCGTTTCCATTCATTCCAATGACGCGGGGCATCTGGAATGCGCCGGCCAGACACTGCCGGTTTGCCGCGTATTGGTCAATCAGATCTGCGCGACCCAAAACGGCGGCGCGTTCACCAACGGTCTCAGCCCGACTACAACGCTCGGATGCGGGAGCTGGGGGAACAACTCCATCTCCGAGAACCTGTTCTACACGCATCTGTTCAACGTGACACGCGTTGCCAAGGTCAAGCCGGACTGGCGCCAGCCGGGCGACGACGAAATCTGGGGGTGAGCAGGTGAAGCTGCTGGAGTACCAGGCGAAGGAGCTGTTTGACCGCTACGGTCTCGCAACGCCCAAAGGCATCGTGCTTTCAGCCAGGGAGGGTGCGCGGGAGGCGGTCGCGGCTGCAGGCCTTCGCTATCCTGTCGTCGTCAAAGCACAGGTACAGGTCGGAGGCCGGGGCAAGGCGGGAGGCGTCCGCTTCGCGCGCAACCCGGAGGAACTGTGTGAAATCGCTGACGCGCTTCTCTTTTCCAGCTTGAAGGAAATTCCGGTTCGCCAGCTCCTAGTTGTTGAGAAGGTTGAAATGTCCGGAGAATGGTATTTGTCAATTCTCCTCGACCGGGGCGCTTGCGTGCCGATGGTGATCTTCTCGCCCTTTGGCGGGGTTGACATCGAGGAAACCGCCCGCGAGCATCCGGCCGCGATCCTCAAAGTCCCCGTCAATCCTCTCGTGGGCGTCGAAGATTACACCGTGCAATACCTTGTATCGAAGTCGGGTGTCGGCATGGAACGCTTCGATGCTGTGAAGAGCCTGCTCTGTGGCCTGTACCAGCTGTTCATGGAGCGGGACTGTCTGCTGGCTGAAATCAACCCGGTGGCGGTCGGCGCTGACGGAGCACTGACGGCTGTCGACGGCAAAATCGATGTTGACGATTCCGCCCTCCCGCGGCACGCGGACCTCCTGGCCATGCGCGAAACGCATTCCGAGCCAATGCTCGTCACGCAGGCGCGCGCGTTCAAGTTTTTGTACATCCCCGTAAGTGCGGAAGGCCGGGTTGCCGTAATGTCCAACGGCTCCGGCATGTTGATGAGCATGATTGACCTGCTTTCAAAAAAGAGCATCTCGGTCGTCTGCGCGCTGGACCTCGGCGGCGGGGCGACCAAAGACCGCATCCGGGAAGCGGTGCGGATCGTTCTTGCGACACCGGGCGTGGACACGCTGTTCATCTGCATCTTTGGCGGAATCACCCGCTGTGACGAAGTCGCGGAAGGCATCCGTCTGGCCCTGGAGGAAGGCTTGGGCGACAGCAGGGTCATCGTGCGGATGGAAGGCACAAACAAGGCAGCCGGTCAGGAGATTATTGGAAGAACGCCACAGGCAATCAGCGCGGGGGGAATCGTGGAAGGAGTCCGCATTATTTCCGACCTGCTCGCTCCCTCCGTTGAAAGGAGGAATGCCCATTGAGCATCCTGGTCGGCGCACAGACGAAACTGGTTGTCCAGGGGATGACCGGGCGTGAGGGAGTGTTTCATACCGAGCAGATGCTGGCCTATGGCACGAACGTTGTCGCGGGCGTTACGCCGGGGAAGGGCGGGCAAAGCGTACTCGGCGTTCCGGTGTTCAATACTGTCCGGGAAGCGGTGGAAGAGACCGGTGCCAATGCGAGCGTCCTGTTCGTGCCTGCGCAGCACCTGAAGGCTAGCGCGATGGAGGCTATCGACGCGTGCGTTCCGCTCGTGGTCACGTTGGCGGAGCATACCCCCGTCCAGGACATAATGTATTGCCGTCTGCTCGCGCGGGAAAGAGGCGTCAGGCTGTTCGGCCCGAACTCCTTTGGCATCATCTCCCCCGGGAAATCAAAGGTTGGTTTTATGGCGCACAGCATTTTTTCGCCCGGACCAGTCGGTTTGATGAGCCGCAGCGCGACGAACTGCTATGAGACGGTGTACCTGCTCACCCAGCGTGGGATCGGCCAGTCCACCTGCATCGGCATTGGCGGCGATATGATTCCCGGTACCAGTTTTTCTGAAGTCCTCCCGGACTTTCAACAAGACGCGCAGACGGAGGTTATCGTCATCATCGGGGAGATCGGCGGAAGCGGAGAAGAGCGCGCCGCGGAGTACATCAAAGCCCATGTTACAAAGCCGGTTGTTGCGCTGATTGCAGGCAAGAACGCCCCCAAGGGCACCAGTATGGGGCATGCGGGCGCCATCGTCGGCGTTGACGGAACGGGCAGCGCCCAGAACAAGGAAAAGGCGCTGCGGGAAGCGGGGTGCCTCATCGCGCAGAGCACGGAGCATATTGTGGAACTTGTACAGGATCTGTTAAGGAGGGATAAGCGTTGACAAAACCGGACAGGCAATACAGCAGAGAAACGCTTCTGAGCATATATACCGTCATGAAGCAGATCAGGCTGTTTGAGGAGACGGCGTTCCGTTTCTTCCAGGAAAATAAGCTGCGCGGCTCGGTGCACCTATGCATCGGGCAGGAGGCCATCAGCGCTTCCATCATCGAAAGGCTTGACGACGACGATTACATTACGTCGACCCACCGGGGCCACGGGCACGGAATCGCTAAAAGCCGGGACCTGAAATCCGCGTTCGCTGAACTGATGGGGAAGGAGACCGGGTTTTGTCACGGGCGCGGCGGGTCGATGCATATCTGCGACCTGGCGAAGGGAAACCTAGGTGCGAATGCAATCGTCGGAGGTGGGCTTCCCATCGCGGTCGGCGGTGCGCTCGCACAGAAAATGCGGGGAACAGACCGGGTAACTGTGCCATTTTTCAGCGACGGCGCCTCCAATCAGGGAACCTTCCACGAATCCCTGAACCTGGCGTCTGTCTGGAAACTCCCGGTTATCTTTGTATGCGAAAACAACGGTTACGGAATCTCGGTACCCATCAGCCAGTCTACGTCGGTCAAGGATATTGCCGTGCGAGCGGCGGCGTACGATATGCCCGGCTACGTGGTGGACGGCAACGACGTTTTTTCGATTCTCAACGCGTTTGAGAAAGCGCTTTCACGCGCCCGGGCAGGTGAAGGCCCCTCTCTGATAGAGGCTAAAACATATCGCTGGAAGGGCCACTGGACAGGAGACCCGGAGGTCTACCGCTCGCGCGAGGAGGTTGCCGCCTGGATGGAGAAATGCCCGCTCAAGCGGTTCCGGGAATACCTCTTATCAAGCGGGATTGCTGATGAGGAGGCGCTCAGCGCGATCGACGAGCAGGCCGCGGCGGACGTGGCGGATGCAGCCCAGTTTGCGCTGGACAGCCCTGAACCCGATCCTGCCCGCGTCATGGACGGGATGTATGTGGAAGGGGCGTATCCGAAATGAGTATCAAGACCTATGCGGTGGCAATCCGAGACGTTCTCGCGGAGGAAATGCGCCGGGATGAAAACATCTTCCTGATGGGTGAGGACATCGCTGAACAGGGCGGCATCTTTGGGTGCACCCGCGATCTGATTGGGGAGTTTGGCCCTCAGCGGGTGCGCAATACACCGATCTCGGAGAATACCTTTGTCGGTACAGGTGTAGGGGCGGCCAGCGTCGGTCTGCGCCCTGTGGTAGAGCTGATGTACATGGATTTCCTGTATCTGGCTATGGACCAGCTGCTCAACCAGGCAGCGAAGATGCGCTATATGTTCGGCGGAAAGGTTAAAGTTCCGATTGTCGTGCGCGGCCAGCAGGGCATCGGGAGGGGAAACGCCGGCCAGCATTCACAGTCGGTGGAATCACTGCTGATGCACATTCCAGGGCTGAAGGTGGTTTGCCCCTCCACGCCGGCGGATGCGGCAGGGCTTCTGCGCACAGCTATCAGGGATGACAATCCTGTCGTTTTCATTGAGCATAAAGC
>JAPXQZ010000071.1:5454-8372 GCA_033813835.1 Clostridia bacterium
AGCGTTGTACGTAACAAAAGGGGAAGTGCCGGACGACCCGGAATTTGCTATTCCCTTTGGGAAAAGCAATGTTGTTCGGGAAGGCTCGGACGTCACAATCGTGGGAAACTTCCTGTACCTCGGAAAGTCGCTGGAAGCCGCGGAATTGCTGGAAAAGGAAGGAATTTCCGCGGAAGTGATCGATCCGCGCACGCTGGTGCCGCTGGATACCGACACCATCATCGCGTCCGTGAAAAAAACCGGCCGTCTTGTCACAGTACACGAGGCTCACCGCACTATGGGTTTCGGGACGGAAATCGCGGCGCAGGTGACGGAAAAAGCGTTCAAATACCTGGACGCACCGCCTGTTCGTGTCGGGTCGAAGATGTGCACCCTTCCCTTCAACCTGGGCCTTGAAAATGCGGTAGTCCCGCAGGTTGCGGATATCGTCGAGGCCGCGAAATCCGTCCTGTACCGCACAGAGGAGGTATTAATGGCTGAGCGGATTATCATGCCCAAGCAAGGCCTTCAGATGACAGAGGGCACTATATTGGAATGGCTCGTCTCGGAAGGTGGGTCTGTTACCGAAGGACAGCCGTTGTTTCGGATGGAAACGGACAAGCTGACCATCACCATCGACGCGCCCGTTTCCGGCACGCTACTGAAAATTGTCAAAGATGAGGGGGAAACGGTTCCAATCACCGAAACCATCGCAATTGTTGGAGAACCTGGAGAGGATGTAGCCGCCTTGCTGACGGATGAAGAGCCGGCAGCCGACAAACCCGGTCCGCTGGTGCAGCAAACCCATGAGGCCAAGGTTCAGCCGGACAGCTTGCCCGATGTCTCCGGACAGCGCCGGTTCATCACGCCACGCGCGAGGATGCGAGCGGAAGAGCTCCGTTTCGATTTCAGGACGTTGAAGGGGAGCGCGCCGGACGGTACCATCATCGAGCGGGATATCCTGCAGGCTGCCGCCTCAGCGCCCCGTGCCACGCCGCTTGCGCGGAAAACCGCTGAATTGTCAGGCATTTCCCTCGGGGAGGTCACCGGTACAGGCGCGCGAGGGAAGATTGTGCGGCAGGATGTCGCCCGCGCAACGGCGGAAGGATCAAGACCGGTGGAGGAGACGGATCGGGTTCTCATCCCGATGCGCGGCATACGCAAGGTGATTGCAGAGCGGATGAAGGCTAGTTTGGATACAACTGCGCAGGCGTCCCACCGCATCAGCGTGCGGATGGACCAGGCGAAACGGGTCCGGGAAACGTGGGATAGCACCATCGGCTACAACGACCTTATCGCATTTGCGACCGTTCGCGCACTCCAGGATTATCCACAGATGAACGCCGAGCTAACTGAAGGCGGCATCTGGCGGAAGAGCTTTGTGAACCTTGGAATCGCGGTTGCCCTGGAGGACGGCTTGATCGTGCCGGTGGTGCACGGCGCGGAAACGATGACGCTGGGCACTCTGGCGAAGCAGGTTGCGGCGCTGGCGAAAAAGGCGCGGGAGGGCAGACTGCTGGCGGAAGAATACGACGGCGGAACGTTTACCCTCTCAAACCTCGGGATGTTTGGCCTGGATGAGTTTGAGGCCATCATCAACCCGCCTGAGGCGGGCATCCTCGCTGTCGGCCGGATTGCAGATACGCCGGTGGTCAGCGAAGGGTGCGTTGAAATCCTTCCGGTCATGAAACTGACCCTGTCCTATGACCACCGTTTGGTGGATGGTGCTCCGGCTGCCCTATTTCTCTCCCGGGTCAAGGAGTACCTGGAAAACCCATACAAACTTCTGTAATCTATTATAGGCCGTTTGAAGTAGCTGAAGGAGCCGGACCATGAAGCAGGATTTCGATGTGATTGTGCTGGGAGGCGGCCCGGGAGGCTACGCTGCGGCTATCCGCGCAGCCAGGAGAGGAAACCGGGTCGCGCTGATTGAACAGGACAAAGTAGGCGGAGTATGCCTGAACCGGGGGTGCATACCGACCAAAGCCCTGCTTCATTCCTCCGGGTTATACCAGGAGTCGAAGAACGGAGCGGCTGCCGGCGTTCTGTGTGATGGTCTTCAGTTTGACTACCGGAAAGCCGCCGCAAGGAAGGATCAGATTGTCACCCGCCTGCGCAATGGCGTTTCTGCTCTGTTGAAGGGCGCCGGTGTTACCGTCGTCGCAGCGCGAGGGGAATTGATCTCCGACCGTCAGGTTCGCACGCAGGAGGCGACCTATTCTGCGTCTTCCATCATCCTCGCGACCGGTTCTCGTCCGGCTGCGCTGCCGCTGCCCGGCGTTGACCTGCCCGGCGTAATGACTTCGGACGGATTTCTGTCCCTGACCGCTGCACCCGCCTCCGTAACCATCGTTGGTGCCGGCGTCATCGGAATGGAGTTTGCCACCTTTTTCTCTCAGCTGGGCGTCCCCGTGACGGTTCTGGAAATGCAACCGCAGGCGCTGACGGGGTTCGACCTGGATGCGGTATCGGCTGTGACGCATTCGCTGGCGCGCTTGAACGCCAGCATTACAACCGGCGTTCGCGTTTCGCGTTTTGAATCGCATGGCGGCGGCATTGTAACGACATACATTGATAACAGCCGGGAAAAAACCGTTGAATCGGAAATTGTCCTGCTCGCTGCCGGGCGGAAACCGAACACCGAAGACATCGGGTTGAAGCAGGCTGGCGTTTTCGCGGACGCGGGCGGCTATATTCAAACGGATGAAAAGATGCGCACGAACGTCGATGGGATTTATGCGGTCGGTGACATTACAGGAAAACAGCAACTGGCACACGTTGCGACTGCCCAGGGGTTGACGGCGGCGGACGCGCTGTCGGGTATGCCGGCGGCGATGCGCTATGGCGCGGTTCCCAGCTGCGTATATACTTCGCCGGAGATTGCCGCCGTCGGGCTGACGGAGGAACAAGCACGCGGGCGGGGGGCAAAGGTACGCGTC
>JAPXQZ010000072.1:0-8299 GCA_033813835.1 Clostridia bacterium
CTCCCATCCAGGGCACGGCGGCGGACATCATCAAGGCCGCGATGGTGCGTGTAAGCCGGGAGCTGCGCGCGGGCGGCTTCCAGGCGCGGCTGATCCTGACGGTACACGACGAGCTGATTATCGAGGCGCCTGAGAAGGAAGCGGAACCGGTCCGCCAGGCGCTCAGGCGCTGCATGGAGGAAGTCATCGCGCTGGAAGTGCCCCTCAAGTGCGACATCAAGACAGGCTACAGCTGGTATGACACCAAGTAAGCCCCGCCTCGTCGGCCTGACCGGGGGTATCGCCTGCGGCAAGAGCCACGTCAGCGAGACGCTGCTGTTGCTGGGCGCGCCGGTTATTGACGCGGACAGGATTTCCCGCGCGCTGACAGCGCCTGGAGGCGCCGCGCTTCCCGCCATCCGCCAGGCTTTCGGAAGCGGTGTATTCCCGGGAGAGGCATTGGACCGCGCCCTTCTGGCCGATGCAGTCTTCGGAAAGAAGGCGCAACTCGAGCGGCTCAACGCCATCCTGCATCCCTTGGTGTTTGAGGAAATGGAGCGCCAAATCGCGCAAGCCGCGGGGCTGTCAGCCGTCATCCTGGACGTGCCGCTGCTATATGAAACCGGTTTTGACCGTCGGTGCGCGGAGGTCTGGTGCGTATGGGCGCCCCGCCGCATGCAGGAACAGCGCCTGCTGGCGCGCGGGATGACCGTAAAAGAGGCGCGGCTGCGCATCGAAAGCCAGATGCCGGCGGACGAGAAGGCGCGGCGCGCGGATCGGGTCATCCTGACCATCGGGGACAAGCAGGACAGCGCGCAGGCCGCGCGGTCGCTGTGGTACGGAATGATGAGGAGGGTTGCCCTTGGCTGATTCCCCTTGGAACGTGCGGCGCGCCATTCAGCAAAGGCCGGCGGAAAAGCTGGTGAATCCAGAAAACCCGTTAGCCCTGCCCCCGCAGGCCGGCACGCCGGGCGAAAACGCGCAGGGCAGGAGTCCGCAGGCTGTGCGCCGGCGAACCTCAGGTCTCCGGACTGCTTTGGCGCGCGGACGCCTTTCCTCCCTGCTGCTGATCGCGCTGGCCCTGTTAGTCCTGGCGGGCGCCCTTTCCTATGCGCGGGAGAGCGGCCGGCTGGGCGCCCTGACCGCGCAGCGGGAGGCGGAAGCCCGGCGCCTGCAGGCATGGCGGGACGAGCATCTCAATGCCCGGCGAAATTCCGGCTATCTGGAAACCATCCGCAAATACGCGAAAGAGTACGGGATTGACCCCTCCTTCGTTTCCGCCGTCATCAAGTGCGAGAGCAGCTTTAATCCCCTGGCTGTCAGCCGCGTCAGCGCGCGGGGGCTGATGCAGATCATGCCGGACACCGGCGTCTGGCTTGCGGGGAAACTGGGCATCGAGGGCTATACCCCTGAACTGCTGTTTGAGCCGGAGACCAGCATCCGGATGGGCGCGTATTACCTGGCCCACCTGAGCAACCTCTTTTCCGGCTCCCCCGCCATGGTCGCGGCCGCCTACCACGCAGGGGACGGCAACGTAAAAGCCTGGGCCCTGCGGCACGGCGAGGACATGAAAACCATCACGGTGGATCAGATCCCCGCGGAGGATACCCGCAGCTACGTGAGAAAGGTGCTGGACGCCTATGCGATTTACCATGAGGAAGACCTGGGCGCGACGTTGGGCAGTCTGCCTGGCATTGCTGCTGCTGACGCCCGGACAGGCGCCCGCACAGGGAAATAACGGCGAGAGCCTGGTATTGGGCCTCGTGTCGGCTACGACCCGGATGCTCAACCCCCTGCTGCCCGTGGAGCGCGAGTTCATGGCGCTGACCTCCCTGGTGTACGAGCCGATGGTCACGCTGGACGACGACTATCTGCCCCAGCCGGCGCTGGCGGAAAAGTGGGAAGCCAGCGCCAGCGGCGCCACCTGGACCTTTACCCTGCGGGAAGGCGTGGTCTTTCACGACGGCAGCCCCTTGACCAGCGCGGACGTGGTCGCGACGGTCGAGGAGATCCTGCGCCTGGCGTCGGACGAAGCCAACCCCAGCAAGGGCGCCTACGCGACCCTCAAGTATTTCGTCAGCAAAATCGACGCGACGGACGAGAAGACGGTGGTCATCACCACGGGGCGCAAGAACTACGGCTTCCTCTATGCGATGAATTTTCCTATCCTTCCGAAAGCCTACGTTCAGTATGAGAACCCGCCGGGCACCGGGCCGTACGCGGTGGAGCAGTTCGTGTCGGCGGAATACCTGTGGCTGTCCGTGAATTCCTTCTGGTGGGGCGGCAAACCGAAGATTTCTGAGATCAGCGCCCTTTTCCACGCCGCCAACCGCGACCTGATTTCCAGCTATGAGTATAACCGCGTGGATGCCGTGCTGACCCGCTCCATGACCGCGGCACAGTACCGTTCCGGCGTGTCCTCCCTCAACCTGAGCTACCGCACCAAGCAGCTGGAAACGCTGATGCTCAACCGCCGTTCCTATGCGCTGGAGGACGTCAAGGTCCGCAAGGCCATCCGCGCGGCGCTCAACCTCGACGCTATCAGCGAGAACGCCTATATGGGCATGGCCCAGCGAACCGACACCCCCCTGCCCGCGGGCACCTGGATGTACAAGGCCGACGAGACGGTTTTCCGCCAGAACCTTGAACTCGCCAACCGGCTGCTGGACGAGGCTGGCTGGAAAGACAGCGACGGGGACGGCATCCGGGACATGATGCGGGATGGCAAGAGCGTCAAGCTGTCGCTGCGCTTCTACGTCTACGAGGAGCAGGACAACAGCGTGCGGCTCAACGCCGCCAACCAGATCGTCTCCCAACTGGCCGCAGTCGGCATTGAAGCCCGCCTGCCATCCGCCTCGATGACCTTCCGGGAGGTGCAGGAAAAGCTTGCGGCAGGCAGTTACGATCTGTGCATGGCCAGCTTCAACATGGATTTCGCCCCCGATCCCGGTTTCCTGCTGATGACGGGCAATACGGGCAATTATTCGCGGTACAGCTCCAAGGCGATGGATAAACTGTTTGAGGAGCTGCGCGCCTCCCTGCGACGGGAGGACTACCAGGCCAAGCTGTTCCAGATTCAGGACCTTTTCACCGAGGACTGCCCCTTTATCTGTCTGTACTACCGCAACGGCGCCATTCTGACCCGCGTCATGTTTACCCGCACCCGCGACATCCGGGAACCCGATGTGCTGCGCGGCATCGAGGCGTGGGCGGACTAGCGGCGGTTCGCCAGAAAGGGAAAATGCGTGGCTTTCATCCTGACCAAACCCGGCACCCTGCTCTCCCCCGCTCCGGCCATCATGGTCACCAGCGCGAAGCCCGGAGAAAAACCCAACGTCATCACCATTGCCTGGGCGGGCACGGTCAACTCCGACCCGCCGATGGTGTCCGTCTCCATCCGGCCCAGCCGTCATTCCCACCCCATCATCCGCGATACGGGGGAGTTTGTCGTCAACCTAGTCAACCGCGAACTGCTGAAAGCCGCGGATTTCTGCGGCGTGCGCTCCGGGCGGGACTGCGACAAGTTCGCCGCCTGCGGCCTTGCGGCCGTGCCCGCGGACAAAATGGAGCACGCGCCGGCAATCGCCCAAAGCCCGGTGTGGCTGGCCTGCAAGGTGAGGCATTCCCTGGAACTGGGCTCCCATACGATGTTCATCGGGGAGGTCGTTTCCGCCGGGGTGCGGGAGGACCTGGCCGACGCCGCCGGGCGTTTTGACTTCCTGAAGGCAGGCCTGGTCGCCTACTGTCATGGCGAGTACACGGGCCTTACCCGCGCTTTGGGGTTTTTCGGCTTCAGCGTCGCGCGGCCAGAGGTGCTGAAACGGCGGATGAAAACTAAATAGGAACCCTTGTTCTGTTTTTTATCCTTGATGCCTTGTGGATGGGGCAGGGGTATGGTAAAATGCGCATGCTCGGCCCCGGCTGAAGCATCAGGATTTGGAAGTGCGGATGAAGGTTGGCGTTGTTTCCCTAGGCTGCGCGAAGAACCGGGTGGATACGGAAGAAATGCTGTCTTTCCTGCAGAAAGACGGTTTTCAGTTTACAGACGACCCGGGACAGGCCGAGGTGCTTGTCGTGAACACCTGCGGTTTCATCGCGCCGGCCAAGGAGGAGTCCGTCGACGCGATTCTGGAGATGGCACAGTACAAGCGGACCGGCCGCTGCCGGGTGCTATGCGTGACAGGCTGCCTTGCCCAGCGCTACGGGGAAGAGCTGCACCAGGACATCCCTGAAATCGACGTGCTGACGGGCGTGTCCCGTTATCCGGAGCTGCCGGGGTATATCCGCAGGGCGCTGGCCGGGGAGCGGGCTGGCAGCACGGAGCGCGGGGAGGACTTCAGCGGCTGCGGCCGGGTTCTGACTACCGCGCCCTATACGGCTTACGTACGGGTCGCGGAGGGCTGCGACAACCGCTGCGCCTACTGCGCCATCCCGCTCATCCGGGGCGGCTTCCGCTCCAGGCCTCAGGAGAGCATTCTCAAAGAAATGCGGGAGCTGGCAAGTCAGGGGGTGAAGGAGCACATCCTGATTTCCCAGGATACGTCCCGTTATGGCAGTGACCTGAAAGGCCAATCCCTCGCCGGGCTGGTCGGGCGGGCCGCGCGGATCCCGGGCGTTGCCTGGCTGCGCGTCCTGTACTGCTACCCGGACGAGACCGACCGGTGCCTGATCGATACCATGGCCAGCTTTCCCAACGTCTGCCGTTACCTGGATTTGCCGCTGCAGCACGCGGCGCCCGGCGTCCTGAAGCGGATGAACCGCCGCGGGGACATCCGGGAGGCGGAGGAGCTGCTGGCCTACACCCGGGAGAAGGGATTCGCGCTGCGCACGACGATGATTGTCGGTTTTCCGGGGGAGACGGAAAAGGACTTCCAGGAGCTGATGGATTTCTGCGCCCGGGTTTCCTTTGACCGGCTGGGCGCCTTCGCCTTCTCCCCGGAGGAAGACACCGCGGCCTTCCGGATGAAGGGGCAGGTTCCCGATAAGGAGAAGCATCGGCGGCTGGACGCGCTGATGGCGCAGCAAAAAAGCATCAGCCTCGCGCGCAACCGGCTGCGGCTGGGTCGCGAGGAAACCGTGCTGGTGACAGGGAAAAGCGGGAGGGACGCGCTGGGCCGCTCGGCCTGGGAGGCGCCGGACAGCGACGGGCTGATATATATCCGCGGGGGCGCGGGACTCCCGGAGGGGACGTTCACCCACGTCCGCTTCACCGGCGCCTCCGCCTACGACCTGAAAGCCGAACCAGTCAGCCTAAAAGGAGGGACGGCATGAACCTGCCCAACCGGCTGACGCTGCTAAGGATTGTTTTAATTCCCGTCTGCGTCCTCCTGACCGCCCTGTCCCAGTTCGGTTGGGCGGCGGGGCTGTTCGCCGTAGCCAGCCTGACGGACTTCCTGGACGGGCACATTGCAAGGAAACACGGCCTTGTCACCAACTTCGGCAAGTTCGCCGACCCGGTGGCGGATAAAATCCTGGCGCTGAGCATGATGATCGCGCTGGTCGTCTTCAAGGCTTTTCCCTGGTGGGCGGCGTGCGTGGTGGCCGCGAGGGAACTGGCGGTGGACGGCCTGCGCCTGGTGGCGGTGGAGCAGGGCATCGTCATCCCCGCGGGAACGCTGGGAAAGGTCAAGACCAATTTCCAGTTTTTCTGCGTCCTCGCCTCCCTGCTTTCCGCCCCCGGCTGGCTGGTCACCGCGCTGTGCGCCGTTATGGCGCTTTTGACCGCCGTATCCGGCATCCAGTATTTCAAAGCCTCCTGGCATCTGTTTGCCGGAGACCGCAAGACATCGGCCAAAGGATAAGGAAGGAAACGAGAATGGCAGCAAAAGACATCAAGCCGACACCGGGTGCGGCGCCCGACGAAAAGACCCAGGCGCTGGACCGGGCGCTGGCGGCGCTGGACAAGCAGTTCGGCCGCGGCACGGTCATGAAGCTGGGTGAGCAGACCAAAATGCAGGTGGACGTGATTCCCACCGGCTGCCTGGACTTGGACATCGCCCTGGGCGTGGGGGGCATCCCGCGCGGGCGCATCATTGAAATCTTCGGGCCGGAATCCTCCGGCAAGACCACCGTCGCCCTGCACCTGATCGCCCAGGCGCAGAAGGGGGGAGGCCTGGCGGCCTTCATCGACGCAGAGCACGCGCTGGACCCCGCCTACGCCAAGCGGCTGGGCGTGAACATCGACGAGTTGTACGTCTCCCAGCCCAGCACGGGCGAGGACGCGCTTGAAATCGCTGAAGCCCTGGTGCGTTCCGGCGCGATCGACATCGTGGTCATCGACTCAGTGGCTGCCCTGGTTCCCCGCGCGGAAATCGACGGGGAGATGGGCGACGCCTTCGTAGGCCTGCAGGCGCGCATGATGAGCCAGGCGATGCGGAAACTCGCCGGCGTGGTCAGCAAGACGGGCGCTATCGCCGTGTTCATCAACCAACTGCGCGAGAAAGTCGGCGTGATGTACGGCAACCCCGAAACCACCCCGGGCGGGCGGGCGCTGAAGTTCTACGCCTCCGTGCGCCTGGACGTCCGGCGCGGCGAGCAGCTGAAAAACGGCACCGAGGTCATCGGCAACCGCACCAAGGTCAAGGTGGTCAAGAACAAGGTCGCCCCGCCCTTCCGGGTTGCGGAGTTCGACCTGCTCTACGGTCTGGGCATCAGCCGAGAATCCTCGCTGCTGGATATGGCGGTGGAGCGCGACCTAATCCAGAAGTCCGGCGCGTGGTTCTCCTACAAGGACCTGCGTATCGCCCAGGGGCGCGAAAACGCGCGCAAGTACCTGGTCGACAACCCCGAAATCGCCCAGGAAATCGAGGATGCCGTCCGGGCCACGCTGACCCTGGGCACCGTGAAAACCGAGGGCGAAAACGAGGGCATGACGGACGGGGATTAAGGACAGCTGAACCTGGATGGTACGCAGGAAAGCCGCCATTGGACGGCTTTCCTTTTGATGTTGGCCGGCACGCTCAGCCGTCCTCCGGCATCTCCTCCTCTGAATGTCCCGGCAGCGCAAGGATGTCCCGGCCGGCGATGCCCTGCAGGTCGCCGCTCATTCCATACAGGCCGGCGGTCACCTTCTGGAGGATTTTCTCCTGCGCGGCCCAGCGCTTTTGAACCTGCTTTTTCTCAAGTTCCAGCTGGCGGGCCATTTCGTCATACGACTCGATGATGGAGCGGACGCGGTTGTTGAACTCCCCGCCGGTCAGGTAATCATAAATCATCTCGATTTTCACGTCCTTGCCCTCGGCGTTCCGGTTCGCAAGGGCGACGCGGACCAGTACCTCCCTTAAAAAGGAAGCCACCATGACGGCATAGCGAGGTTTGACCAGCCAGACGTTCTCCGCCAACTGGCGGTAATCCTCCCCACCGCCACCCGCGGGTGAAAACACGAGGACGCCGAACTGGGCCTTTTCTTCCGTGAGCGTTTCCTTTATCTTGGCCAGCCAGCCCGGCTGGAACGCCTTGGCGTTCTTGCATTCCCAGAGGATGAGCCCGCAGTTCTGGATGGCGAGCTCGTTGACCACCTGGCGGATGTCTGTTCCGCGCTCTCCCTTCCGGACCTCGTCAACGGTGTCCATCGGAAAGTTTTCCCGCAGGCGTCGCTCAACGTCCAGCTCCAGGATTTCGCCCTGCAGCTGTTGTGAACCCTGCTCCGCCGTTAGCTTCGCACTGGTCAGCTGCTCGCGCAGCTTGCCGATGGTCTCCTCCTGCTCGCGGATTTTGGTGTTGAAGTTCTCAGCGGCCATGAGGACGGCCTCTTCGCGAATGATCCGTTCCTTCTCCAGCATCTCCCGGCGGGCCGCCAACTGGGCATCCTCTTTTTCCCGGCGTGCTTTGCCCAGTTCCTCCAGCAAGGCGCTGGCCTGTTCGCGCAGCAGGGTCTCGCCCTGCCGGGCTGCTTCCATCTGGCCGCGCAGCCGCTCCAGCTCAAGTTCCCCGGCCTGGCGCGCCTTCTGCGCTTCCAGTTCTGCCTGCTGCTTCGCCCGTTCCAGCTCCAGACTCGCGCCAGCACGCTCCTTTTGCAAAGCCAGCGCAGCTTCCTGCTGCTGCCTTTCCAAGGCGACTGCCACTGCCTGACGGACCCTGGTTTCGGAAAGGGCGTCGTATTCTTTCTTCAGGCTCTGGGTCTGCTCGTCCTTGGCCTTCAGCAGCTCGTCCTGCATCTGGCGCCGGATGGCATCGGAGATTTCGATGGGCTTCCTGCAGTGCGGGCAGATGATGGTTGTTTCGTTCATCATCCCTCTCCTATAAAAAGTCAACAGTTTTTAGGCTGTCTGCTGTATTGCTTCTTCGCAACGCATCATTTCGGGATTAAATCCTTCCCGCT
>JAPXQZ010000073.1:0-8199 GCA_033813835.1 Clostridia bacterium
GTCCAGTACAGCTGGAGGCCTTCGCCGCCCTGCATGCCGGAGTTCTTCTGCGCGGCCCATTCCTGGGCGTCCTTCCAGCTGCCGATGTCGGCGCCGGCGTTGGTGTAGCCGAGGATGAAGCCGTAGGACTGGGCGCCCGCGGTGCCCTGGCCCAGCACGCCTTCGATGTTGACGACCTTCTTGGCGCCCCACTTGTAGGCGTCCTCGCCCGCGTACAGGCCTTCCTGCACGAAGTCATAGCCGATGAAGGCCAGCGCGTCCGTGGCGTTGGCCGCGGAAGCGAAGCTGTGGGTCATGCCGATGTAGGGGATGCCGGCGTCCTTGCACAGCGCGATGCACTCGGAGGTGGTCTCGACGTTGTTCTGGATGACGGCGATGGCGTCATAGCCGGACTGGATGAAGTTCTGCACCGCGTTGAGCTGCTCGGCCGCGGAGCCGGTGCCGGTGACCACGTTGATTTCCCAGTTCACCTCGGGGTCGGCCTTGGCCAGGGCCTTGAGCACGTCGGAAATGGCGACGTAGTAGCTGTCTACGTTGTCCGCGTAGAAGCCGATGGTCTTCTTCTCGGGCTCGGCGGCGGCGAACGACGCCATCCCGACGACCATCACCAGGGCAAGCAACAGGGCAAACAGTTTCCTCATATGTATCCTCCTTATATTTTCCCTTTCGGGAATGGATCGGTTTAAAACAGGGCCTGGGACTCTAACGACGAGAGCATCCCCTCCTTTCAGCCGGTTCAAACAACCGGGCTTATGCCTTGGCGGCCGTTTCCGCAAGGCCCTTGCGCTTGCGCCGCATCGCGCCGCGGTGGCGGAACATCTCCGAGGCCGCGCCCGCCGCGACCGCAGCGATGATGATGAGGCCCTTGACCAGAAACTGCCATTCCTGCTGAATGCGCATGATGGTCATGGCGTTGGTGATGGTACCCATCAGGATGGCGCCGATGAAGGCGCCCATCACGCTGCCCTTGCCGCCGGACATCGCCACCCCGCCGATGACCACCGCCGCGATGACGTCGATCTCCATGTTCTGGCCGACGGTGATGATGCCGGTGTTGACGCGCACCAGCTGCATGGTGGCGCCGATGGCCACGCACACGCCGTTGAACACGAAGGCCATCAGCCGGGTCAGCCTGACGTTGATGCCCGAGAGGAAGGCCGCCTGGGGGTTGTTGCCGATGGCGTAGACGCGCCGGCCGAACTTGGTGTACTTGAGCACTGCCCAGGTGACGGCGGTCAGGATGAAAAAGAGGATGACGTAATAGGGCAGGTTGAGCTTCAGGTTGAACACCTTGACCCCCTCGGGGTTGAACAGGTCGAACACGTTGGACTTGAACCAGGCCAGGTTCTGCCGCATCGCCACTTCCTGGGAGTTGCTGATGAGCAGCGCGATGCCGCGGCAGGCAATCATGCCGCCCAGGGTGATGATGAAGGACTCGACGTTGAGCCAGGCGATGATGAAGCCCATGAACATCTCGATGCCCACGCAGATGAGCAGGACATAGAAGATGGCCATCCCCGGCGGGACGTCCCAGTCCATGACGGCCTTGGCGATGAAAATCGCGACCAGGGAGGTCATCATGCCCACGGACAGGTCGATGGTGCCGGTGAGCATGATGACGGTCATGCCCAGCGCCATGATGCCCACGGCGGCGTTCTGCTGGAGGATGTTGAAGAGGTTGGAGGGGTAGATGAAGGAGGGGTACTCCACAAAGCCCTTGGTCAACAGCGAGTTGAGAATCTGGTAGAGCAGCACCGCGGCGACGAAGAGCACCGTGATGGTGACCACCGTCTGCAGCTCGCTGTTTTTCTTGAAGATGCCGAGCGACCGTCTGCTGCCCCCGTTCATACCGCCACGCCTCCTATCGAGTAACTGAGGATGTTTTCCTCCGAGATGTCCTCCCGCTCCAGTTCCCCCGCGACGCGCCCGTTTTTCATGACGACGACGCGGTCGGACATGGAGACGATTTCCGGCATGTCGGAGGAGACCATCACGATGCACTTGCCCTGCGCCATCAGGTCCATCATGATGTGGTAGATTTCCATCTTCGCGCCTACGTCGATGCCGCGCGTGGGCTCGTCAAAGATGTAGATTTCCCCCTGGGTGTTGAACCACTTGGCCAGGACGACCTTCTGCTGGTTGCCGCCGGACAGTTCCACCGCCAGGGTGTCTGCGCTGGTGGCCTTGGTGCCCAGCTCGCGGATATAGCGCTCCCCGACCGCGTAGTCCTCCTTCGGGCTGATCAGCTGCCGCTTCAGGTTAACCAGGTTGGCCACGAAGGAGTTGCGCCCGATGGAGTGCTTGAGGAAGAGCCCGGTGTACTGGCGGTCCTCGGTGATGAAGCACAGCTTCCGGCGGATGGCCGCGGAGGGCTGGCGGAAATCGACCTCCGCGCCGAAAACGAACACCTGGCCCGCGTCCTTTTTGGCGCCGCCCATCAACAGCGTCATCAGCTCGCTGCGCCCGGAGCCGACCATGCCGGCAAACCCCAGGCACTGCCCGCGGTAAGCCTTGAAGGACACGTCCCTGACGCCGTTGCCGGACAGGCCCTTTGCCTCCAGCGCGACCTCGCCCCGCGGAAAGAAGTCCCGGCTGTAGAAGGCGGACACGTCGCGGCCCACCATGCTGCGGACCAGCTCGGCTTCCGTCAGCTCGGCGCTGTGCGCCGTCAGCACGTGCTCCCCGTCCCGCAGCACCGTCACACGGCCGCCCAGGCGGAACACCTCGTCCAGGTGGTGGGAGATGTAGACCACCGCGATGCCGGCGGCCACGACCTTGCGCACGACCTCCAGCAGCATGTCGATTTCGGAGACGGAGAAGGAGGCGGTCGGCTCGTCGAGGATGATGACCTTGCGCTGGAACACCAGCGCCTTGGCGATTTCGACCAGCTTGCGCTCGCCGCTCTTCAGTTCGCCCACCAGGGTGTCCGGGCCGAAGGAGCAATGCAGGTACTCCAGCGTTTCGCGCGCCTTCTCGCGCATGGCGACGGAATCCACCTTGAAGCCCTTCATGATCTCCAGCCCGGCGAAGATGTTCTCCGTCACGCTCAGGTGGGGGAAGATATTGTGCTCCTGGTAGATGGTCTGGATGCCCAGGGCGATGGCCTGCCGGGGGTTCAACACCCGGGGCCTGCCCTCGAACTCGATCACGCCGCCGGCATCGGGCTGGTAGGCGCCGGAGAGGATTTTGATGAGGGTGGACTTGCCCGCGCCGTTCTCGCCGCAGATGCAGTGCACCTCGCCGGGCAGCAGGTCGAAGTCGATGTTGGAAAGGGCCTTCACCCCGGGGAAGGTCTTGGAAACGCCGATCAGGCGCAATACCGGTTCCGCCATCCTGTCTCCCGTCTGTTCCAAGATTCAGGCGGGGCGGCGCAGTGCCGCCCCGCCCGGAAAAATCAGGTATCCGACTTGATCGCCGCGTCGAAAGCGACCGCGGAGGGGTCGAAATTGTACTTGCGCAGGAACTCCAGCGCCTCGGTCGCGCCGTACACGCGGTCCATGCCGGAATCTTCCCACTCCACCGACAGGGGGCCGTCGTACCCGTACTGGTTGAGCACGCGGCAGATCTTGTCGAAGTCCACGTCGCCGTGGCCCAGGGACACGAAGTTCCACCCGCGGCGCACGTCGCCGAAGGGCAGGTGGCTGCCCAGGATGCCGTTGCGGCCGTTGAGGTTGACGGAGACGTCCTTGGCGTGGACGTGGTAGATGCGCTCGTGGAAGTCCTCCAGGAACATCACCGGGTCCATCCCCTGCCAGACCAGGTGGGAGGGGTCGAAGTTGATGCCCAGGGTCGGCCGGTACTCGAAGGTCTCCAGCAGCCGGCGGGTGGTGTAATAGTCGAAGGCGATTTCGCTGGGATGAACCTCCAGCGCGAACTTGACGCCCTGCTTGTCAAACTCGTCGAACACCGGGCTCCAGACCTTTTTGATTTCCTGGAAGCCGTCTTCGATCATCTCCTCGCTGGTCTGGGGGAAGGAATAGAAGTACTTCCAGATGGGCGAGCCCATGAAGCCGGTGACCACCTTGACGCCCATCTCTTTGGCGGCCTTGGCGGTGGTCTTCATTTCCCCGGCGGCCCAGGCGCGGATTTCCGCGGGCTTGCCCGCCAGTTCCTTGGGCGCGAAACCATCCAGGCGCGGGTCCCACAGGTCGCAGACGCACTGACCGGCCACGTGGGCGGCGAAAGCCCAGCAGCCCATGCCGTACTTCCTGAGGGTTTCCTTGGTTTTCTTCACATAGGCGGCGTCGGTCGCGGCCTTGTGCACGTCAATCTGGCCCCAGGTGGCAAGCTCCAGCCCGTCGTAGCCCATCTGTTTGGCGACCTTGCAGGTATCCTCCAGCGACAGGTCCGCCCACTGCGCGGTGCATAGGGTAATCGGTCGAGACATGGCGTTTCCTCCTTCGTTCCTTGTATGGTCAGGGTACGTCGACCCAGACGTTGCCGTTTTTCGCGCTCTTCAGGCAGGCCTCGACAAATTCGATGCCCTGGGCGCCCTCCTCCACGGTGGGGTAGTCAATCATCTCCGGCTTGAAGCTGCCGTCCTTCTTCGCGCGCAGGCACTGCATGAAGCTCAGGTAGAGGTTGGCCATCGCCTCCAGCCAGCCCTCCGGGTGCCCGCTGGGCAGGCGGCCGTACTTCGCGGCCTCCGGCGCGATGGTGGGGTAGCCGCGGTGGTGCTCGGTCAGGGAGCCGTCCTTGCCGATGACGGTGATTTTTTCCGGCTCCTCCTGGAACCACTGGATGGAGCCCGCGTCGCCGTAGATGCGCACGCGCAGGCTGTTGTCGTGCCCGATGGCGACCTGGCTGGTCCAGTACAGGCCGGTCGCACCGCCCTCGTACTCCACCATCACGAAATCGTTGTCGTCCAGCACCCGGCCGGGCACCACGACGTCCAGCTTGGCGAGCAGGCGCTTGATCTTCAGCCCTGTCATCGTCGCCACGGCGTTCTCCACGTGCGTGCCCAGGTCGCCCAGGCAGTTGACCCCGCCGGACTGGGCCGGGTCAATGCGCCAGGAGCCCTGCTTGCCACCGTCCGTATGCTCGTCCGCCAGCCAGCCCTGGGGGTATTCCGCCATGACGGTCCGCACCTTCCCAATCTGGCCGGACGCGATGATGCGGGCGGCGTGCTTGGCGGTGACATGGCCCATGTAGGTGTAGGTGACCAGGAAGAGCAGATCCTTCCGCTTTGCCAGCTGGACCAGCTCGCGCGCCTGTTTCGCGCTGACCGCCAGCGGCTTGTCGCAGGCCACGTGGATGCCCGCCTCCAGGAAGGCCTTGCAGATTTCATAGTGCGAGGCGTTGGGCGTCACCACGACGACGAAGTCGATGCCGTCCTCCCGCTTCGCCTCCGCCTGGGCCATCTCCCCAAAGGTCTTGTACAGGCGGTCTGCGGGAATGCCCAGCTCCTTGCCGGTCTTTTTGGTGTTCTCGTAGTCCCTGGAAAAGCTGCCGCAGACCAGTTCCGCCTGGCCGTCCAGGTTGATGGAGCGCCGGTGCGCCGCGCCGATGAAAGAGCCCTGGCCGCCGCCGACCATGCCGTACCGGAGTTTCATGCGTCTCCTCCTTCGCGGCTATCGCCGCACATTTTTAACCGCCGCACGCCGGGAGCGCCCTTGCTGCCCGGCCCGGTCCTTCCGTTTTTCTGGATGCATCGTATCACACCCGGATGCGGAATACGATACGGTTTTGCGAAAAATAGACGTTTATTTTGCCTTGTCGCTATCTTCCTCCTGCATCGCGGCCAGCCGTTCCAGCACGTAGGCGGATACGGCGCCGATGCCCTTCACGTCGTGTTCCTTCCCGGACCCCGGCCCGGAGGACTCCCAAGGCCTCGGCTGCGGCTGGCCGACAGCGGCTTCCCGGAAGGCCTGCGGGCTCATCCCGAAGGCGTCCCTGAAAGCCCGGTTCAGATAGCGGGTATCCGAGAAGCCGGACTCCACGCAGATGTCGATGAGGCGCATATCCGTCGTCGCCGCGAGGCGCGCCGCGTGCTCCAGGCGCAGCCGGGTCACATAATCGCGGAAGGAAAGCCCGAACGCCTTGCGGATGAAGCGGGACAGATAGGACAGCTGGAGCCCCTCCCGCCGGGCCAGCTCTTCCAGGGAGGGTTTTCCGGCGTAATGCTCCTGGACGTAGGCGGATACGCTCATCATCCGGAGCCGGGCGCGCTCCGCCCGGGCGGGGCTGGGCAGGACCGGCTGCCCCTCGCAGAAGCGGCGGACCAGGGCGGCGGACAGGTGGTTGAGCTCCCCCATCAGCCGCAGGGGGTAGCCTGCTTCCCGGCGGTCCAGGATGCGGATGAGCGACGCGGTCCGGCTCAGCAGCTCGCGGTGGAGCGCCGGGTTCCCGTCCCGGGCAATCAGGGGCTCATCCACGCACAGGCGGGACAAGGACGGGTAATAGCTGCGGCAGAAGCCGTGGCTGAACTGGATGACCAGCAGCGCGTTGGGCGCATCCAGGGCGCTGAGGCTGTGCGCCTCGTATGCGTTGACGAAGAAGAAATCCCCTTCGCCAACGTGGCAGGCACGGCCGCCCGAACTGACGGAAACCTCCCCCTTCAAGGGGATGAACAGCTCGCAGTCGCTGTGGTAGTGGATCCTGCGGCGGTGAATGGCCACGAGGAAGACGTGCAGGTCCATCCCCTCCAGGTGGGGGATGAGCTCGTACTCAATGCCCCGGGGGTCCTCCCGGACCTCGCTCATCAGAACAGGGCGAATTCCGGCAAGTCCAGCACCGCGCCGCCCTGCAGGGCTGAGTCGTGGGCCAGCAGGCCCGTCACCGTCCAGTTGGCAGCGACGCGGGCGGAGACCCGGGCCTTGCGGCCTTCGTCAATCGCTTGGATGAACTCGTGCACCATGTGGGGGTGGGAGCCGCCGTGGCCGCTGCCCTGGATGAAGGAGACGTGCTCCTCGTCGATGATCTGGTGCTCCAGGGAGAAATGGGCGATGTCCTTGGGCAGCAGGCGGTCGGTGTCGGGCACCTTGACCCGGGCCGCGTCCTCAAAGCCGGAGAAAACGACGGGGTGCTCGCCCGCGCACTGCTCCCACTCGAAGGATTTTTTCGTGCCGTAGACGTCGAAGCTCTCGCGGTACTGGCGGATGGTGTCAAACAGCGTGCGGGTGATTTCCCCTGCCACGATGGAATCCGCGAAGTTCAACTGCGCCGTTTCCGCCGCGAAGGGGGAGCCGTAGCGCTTCGCGTATGCCTCGTTGATGCGGCCCGAGCCCAGGCAGCGCACCCGGGTGACCGGGCAGGAAATCAGGTCCGACAGCGGGGAGACGGCGTGGGTCGGATAGTACATCGGGGGCAGCCCGTACCAGTATTCCGGCCATCCGGGCAGGGACATGTTCTGCTGGTGGGAGCCGCGCATGAACTGGATTTCGCCCAGCTCCCCCTTTTCGTACAGGTCCTTGACGTAGAGGTACTCCCGTGTGTACACGGCGGTTTCCATCATCATGTACACCTTGCCGGTCTGTTCCTCCAGGCGGACGATTTCCGCGCATTCCTCTTTTTTCAGCGACATCGTGACCGTGCTGGCGACGTGCTTTCCGGCCTTCAGCGCCGCAATGGCCATCCAGCCGTGGGAATTGAGGTCGGAGTTGATGTGCACCGCGTCGATATCCGGATCCTCCAGGAGCGCGGCGTAGTCCGTATAGCGCTTCCCGATGCCGAAACGGTCGGCGAAGGCGTCCAGCTGCGCCTTGTCGCGGCGGCAGACCGCGGCGCATTCCGTGCGCGTGTACTGCTGGTAAATGGGAACGAACTCGGCGCCAAAACCAAGGCCGACCACGGCAACCCGGATTTTCTTCATGAAGAAGGCCCTCCCTGCGGTGTTTTTTGTTATTTACTGCGATCCTGTTGACATCCTAACAGGAAGGGCGCCTTTTGACAAGGGGAAAAGGCAGGATTCATTCATAGACGACAGAACATAAAAACAATGGATATCCGGCAACGATTCGCCCCTGATCCCGCATCCCGCGCCGCCGGGTGGCGCCGGGATGTGCAGGGCGTTAAATCTCCGAACTATATTTTGAAATGCAGTTGAAAAGTTCGCATTTATGTGCTATGATCCCGTGGGTTTCGGGAAAGGCGGGAATGGGATGGACGGCGTGCTGTGGAACGCGCAGGTCTGGCTGGACGGACGGTTTGACCGGGGTAGCGTTTTCCTGAGGGGCGGCGCCGTGGAGCGGATTTCGCCAC
>JAPXQZ010000074.1:0-8193 GCA_033813835.1 Clostridia bacterium
CCGCGATGCCCACGTGACCCGCGGGGAAGCGGGCGGCATCACCCAGCATATCGGCGCCTACTCGGTAGAGCTGCACGGGCAGCGCATCACCTTCCTGGACACGCCCGGGCATGAGGCCTTCACCGCCATGCGCGCGCGCGGCGCCCAGGCCACCGACATCGCGGTGCTGGTTGTCGCGGCCGACGACGGCGTGATGCCCCAGACAGTGGAAGCCATCAACCACGCCAAGGCGGCGAAAGTCCCCATCATCGTGGCTATCAACAAGATGGACAAGCCCGAAGCCAACCCGGAGCGCATCAAGCAGGACCTGACCGCCTACGGCTTGGTCAGCGAGGAATGGGGCGGAGACACCATCATGGTGGAGGTTTCCGCGAAGACCGGCCAGGGCGTGGAGCAGCTGCTGGAGATGATTCTGCTGCAGGCCGAGGTGCTGCAGCTGCGCGCTAACCCGGATCGCCTCGCGCGCGGCATCATCATCGAGGCCAAGCTGGACAAGACCCGCGGCGCGCTGGCGACGGTTCTGCTGAAAAACGGCACCCTGCGCGTGGGCGACAACATCATCGCGGGGATGGCGTCCGGCCGCGTGCGTGCGCTGCTCAACGACGCGGGCGAGAACGTCAGGGAAGCCGGCCCGTCCATGCCGGTCGAGATTTCCGGCTTCAGCGCCGTGCCCCAGGCCGGCGACGAGATGATTGTCGTGGAGGACGACCGCCTGGTACGCCAGGTGGCAAGGGAACGCGAGGACAAGGTGCGCGAGCAGCGCGTGCTGTCCTCCTCCGCCGTCTCCCTGGACAACCTCTTCCAGAGCATCAAGGAAGGCGAGCAGCAGACGCTCAACATCCTCATCAAGGCCGACGTGCAGGGCAGCGCCGAAGCCATCCGGCAGTCGCTGGAGAAGCTCAGCAGCGACCAGGTCCGCATCTACGTGCTGCACTCCGGCGTGGGCGCCATCAACAAGGACGACGTCAACCTCGCCGCCACGGCCAACGCGACCATCATCGGCTTCAACATCCGCCCCGACAACAACGCGCGGGACGCGGCAGCCAAGGAGAACGTGGACATCCGCCTCTACCGGGTCATCTACCAGGCCATCGAGGATATCGAGAAGGCCATGAAGGGCATGCTGGCGCCGGAGTTCAAGGAGGTCATCCTGGGCCACGCCGAGGTCCGCAACGTGTTCAAGATTACCGGCGCGGGCACCATCGCCGGCTGCTACGTGCAGGACGGCAAGATGCAGCGCAACCAACCGGTCCGCCTACTGCGGGACAACGTGGTCGTCTTCGAGGGCAAGCTGTCCTCCCTGCGGCGTTTCAAGGACGACGTACGGGAAGTGGCAGCCGGCTACGAATGCGGCATCGGGCTGGAAAACTACAACGACGTCAAGGAAAAGGACGTCATCGAATGCTTCATGATGGAAGAAGTGGAGAGGTAGGGCGCGCTTGGCACAGTACCGTCAAAACCGCGTTGCCGAGGAAATCCGCAAGCACCTAGACCGGCTCATCCGTGAGGAACTGCGCGACCAGCGGATAACGGGCACCTTCAGCATCACGCGCGCCGAGGTAGCCCGTGACCTGCGGTACGCCAAGGTTTTCGTGAGCACCTTGGAAGAGGACAAGCTGGACGACCTCGTCAAGGCCTTGAACGGCGCCGCCGGATTCCTGCGGCATTCCCTGGGCGGCGCGCTGACGGTGCGCTACACGCCCGAACTGCATTTCCAGGCGGACCGGAACATCGCCTACGGCCTGCACATCGCCGGGGTGCTCAAGCAGGTCATGGGGGAACAGGCGGACAAACCCGAAGATGAACGAAATCAGTCTGAAACAGGCAGCTGAAACCCTTTCCGGCGCGGGCAGGATTTTCGTGTGTACCCACGTCGAGCCGGACGGGGACGCGCTGGGTTCCCTGCTGTCGCTGGGTAACCTGCTGGAGAAAATGGGGAAACGGGTCGTCCTGTCCTGCCAGGACCCGGTGCCGGAGAACCTGCGCTTCCTGCCGGGAAGCGCAGACATCCAGCGCCCGGAAGGGTTTTTCGGGGAGGATTTCGACCTTGCCTGTTCCATCGACGCGTCGGACATCGAACGGACCGGCAGCGCCGCCCGTGTATACAAGGCCTGCAAAAAAACGCTGGCCATCGACCACCATGCATCCAACACGCGCTTCGGCCTTCTCAACTACGTGGACAGCACCGTTGCCTCCAGCGGGAACCTGGTGTGCAGGCTTTTTGGCGAAATGGGCGCTGCTTACGACAAGGAAGACGCGTTGCTGCTGTACGCCTCCCTGTCCACGGACACGGGGAACTTCAGTTTCGGGCAGATGGACGAGGAGTTCTTCCTCCAAATGGCGGCGCTCATGCGCGCGGGCCTGGACATTTCCCCGGCCGCGCGGCGGCTGCACCTGATCCGCAGCCCGCTTCACGTCAAGCTGCTGGGCCGGGCGCTTTCATCGCTCCGCTTCTATCGCGGCGGCAGGCTGACCGGGATGCGGCTGACCCGGAAGGATTACAAGGAAACGGGCGCCAGTCCCGAGCATACCGAGGGCATCGTCAACCGGGGGCTGAACGTCTCCGGCGTGGAGATGTGCTACCTGGCCAGCGAGGAGGAGGACGGCGTCAAATTCAACCTGCGCGCGATCCCGCCGCACGACGTTTCGAAAATCGCCGTGGAGTTCGGCGGCGGCGGGCACCTGCTCGCTTCCGGCTTTACCTCCCGGAAACCCCTGCACGAGGCGGTCCGGGCGCTGCGCAAGCGGATGGAAGCTGAATTGGACCGGAAATGAACGCGGTCATCAACTTTTACAAGCCGCCTGGGATGTCGTCCGCCCAGGCGGTCGCTTTTGTGAAACGACACTTGAAAACCAAGGCCGGGCACGCCGGCACCCTGGACCCGGAGGCGGCGGGGGTGCTGGTCCTATTGACCGGGCGCGCCACGCGCCTTTGCGACGACCTGATGGCGGGGGACAAGCAGTACCTGGCGGAAATCGCCTTCGGCTCGGCGACGGACACCCAGGACGCCCAGGGGCGGGTCACCGCGCGGGGCGGGCCCGTGCCACGGCTGGAAGACCTGGAAGCCGTGTTTCCGCGGTTTACGGGGCAGTTTTTCCAGATCCCCCCACAGTACTCCGCGCTGAAAACCGGCGGGGAAACCGCCTATAAAATGGCGCGCAGCGGGCGCGAGGCGCCGCTCGCCCCGCGGGCGGTGACGGTGGAAACAATCCGGCTTCTCCGGAAAACAGGGGCGGACGGGTATCTGCTGCGCGTGAACTGCGGAAAGGGAACCTATCTGCGCACGCTGTGCCACGATCTCGGGCAGGCGCTGGGCTGCCCCGCGCACCTGCGCTTCCTTCTGCGCGAGCAGTCCGGGGACTTCCGTCTGCGGGATGCTGTCACGCCGGAAGGATTCCTAAAATGGGCTGATGGCGGGCGCCCCGCGGGACAGGCTTGGATGCGGACGCCGGACGCGGCGCTTTCGTTCATGCCGCGCTTTGAGGTGCCCTTGGCGCTGGGAAAACCCGCGGTCAACGGCGTCGCCCTCCCGGCAGGGCTGATCATTGGCGAAGGATGGCTGCCTGAGGGAACCCGGGCGCGCCTTTTGCTGGGCGGGAGGCTGCTGGGGGTGTATACGCGGAAAGGGGATACCCTCCAACCATCCGTCCTTCTGTGGGAGCCCGAATCCAGGGAGTGATCGGACAAAAACCAGCCGTTTTCCCTTCGGGGAACAGCGAAATACCGCGCCCGTCCTTGACAGCGGAGGCCTTTGCAACTACACTCGTACAGGAAAAAAGCAGGGAGGGACGCGCGCGTGGAGCGAAACCGCCTGGACCGCGTACAGATGAACAAGCCCATCCAGGAATCAACTTATGAGACGCTCAAGCACGCGATCATCATGGGGGACATCCCGGCAGGCTCCAGGCTCATCGAGACCGTGTACGCCGAAAGCCTCCATATTTCCCGCACGCCGCTGCGGGAAGCCTTCCGCAAGCTGGAACTGGACGGGCTTGTGGAATACGTCGAGCGCCGCGGGGTCGTGGTGCGCGCGTTTTCAATTGAAGATATCGAGGAAACCTTCACCATCCGCAACGCGCTGATGATGCTGATTATTCCCTCCATCTTTAAAAACGTCACTCCGGACCACCTGCGCGGGCTGCGCGAGATTCTGGAGGCGATGGACGTGAGCCAGAAAGCCGAGGACGCGGACGAACTGGCCGTGCTCAACCGCGCCTTCCACGGAACCATCGAGAAGATTTCGGACAAGCGGCGCATCCTGCGCGTGATTGAGAGCCAGGAGGAATACGTGCTGCGGTTCTCCCACATGGCCATCGCCAGCATCGTGCGCCGCTCCAACGCCCACCAGGAACACCACGACCTGCTTAGGATGCTGGAGAACGGCGAGGAGAGCGCCTTCAGCGAACTGATGGCCAGACACCTCAACGAAAGCATGCTGACCTGCCTGTCCGCGGTGTCCCTGCGGCGGGCGGAGGCCAGGTAAGCGCCATGCTGCGGCAGGCCGCAAGTGAAAACGGAACCCTTGCAATGAAATAGATTCACCGACAGGAGGGGAACATGAACGACATCCAAATCGCCCAGAAAGCCAAGCTGCTTCCCATCACCAAGATCGCCAGGGACAACGGGATTCCGGCGGACGCGCTGAAGCCCTATGGCGACAGCGTCGCCAAGGTGAACCCCCTCTCGCTGAAGGACTTGCCGCTTAAGGGCAGGCTCATCCTGGTCACCGCCATCACGCCGACAACGGCGGGCGAGGGGAAGACCACGGTTTCCATCGGGCTGGCGGACGGGCTGCGCGCCATCGGGAAGAGCGCGATGCTGGCGCTGCGGGAACCATCCATGGGCCCGGTGTTTGGGATGAAGGGCGGCGCGACGGGCGGCGGATACGCGCAGGTGCTGCCGATGGAAAGCATCAATCTCCACTTTACCGGCGATTTCCATGCCATCACGACCGCCAATAACCTCCTGTGCGCGATGGTGGACAACCATATCCAGCAGGGCAACGCCCTGAACATCGACGCGCGCCAGGTGCGCGTGCGCCGCTGCATGGACATGAACGACCGCCAACTGCGCAGCATCATCGGCGGCCTGGGCGGCGACAAGAACGGCGTCCCGCGCGAGGACGGCTTTGACATCACCGCGGCCAGCGAGGTCATGGCGACCTTCTGCATGGCCGGCGACCTGATGGATCTGAAGAAGCGGTTGGGGAACATCGTGGTTGCCCGCGACTTTGCCGGCCAGAACGTGACCTGCGCCCAGATCGGCTGCGCGGGCGCGATGGCGGCGCTGCTGCGGGACGCCCTGATGCCCAACCTTGTCCAGACCATCGACCACACGCCCGCGCTGATCCACGGCGGCCCCTTCGCCAACATCGCCCATGGCTGCAACTCCGTCACGGCGACCCGGACGGCGCTGAAACTAGCCGACTACGTGGTGACGGAGGCCGGCTTCGGCGCCGACCTGGGCGCCGAGAAGTTCATCGACATCAAATGCCGCGCCAGCGGGCTGCGCCCGGACTGCGTGGTGATTGTGGCCACCATCCGCGCGCTGAAGCACCACGGCGGCGTCCTGAAAGCCGATCTGGGCCGGGAGAACGTGGAAGCGCTGATGACCGGTGCCCAGAACCTGCTGCAGCACGTGCGCAACGTGCGCAAAGTCTGGAAACTGCCCGCCGTGGTCGCCATCAACCACTTCGTGACCGATTCGGAAGCGGAGATCAAGGCGCTGCAGGACCTGATGAAGGCGGAAAAGGTGCCCTGTGAGTTCTCCGACGGATGGGCGAAGGGCGGGCAGGGAACCAAGGAACTCGCCAGAACGGTTGCCGATCTGGCCGACAAGGGCGAGGGAAGCCAGCTGCAGTTCACCTACGACATCGGCCTGCCGCTGAAGGAAAAGATCGAGACAATCGCCATGAAAATCTACCACGCAGGCAGCGTGACCTTTACCGCCCAGGCGCGCAAAATCCTGCAACAGCTGACCGAAGACGGCTTCGGCGGGGTTCCGGTCTGCATCGCCAAGACGCAGTACTCCTTCAGCGACGACCCCAAGCAGTTGGGTGCGCCTGAAGGATTCGAGCTGACCATCCGGGATGTGCGGCTCTCCGGCGGCGCGGGTTTTGTCGTCGCCTTCGCCGGGGACATCATCGCGATGCCCGGATTGCCCAAACAGCCCGCCGCGCTGTCCATCGACGTGGATGAAAACGGCGTCATCAGCGGGATTTTCTGAGGAAAACGATGAACGGAACAGAGAAACGGGTTCTGGACCTGCTCAACGAGGACTGCCGGATCCCGCTGGAAAAGATGGCCGCCATGCTGGACATGGACGCGCGCGAACTGGCCGGGGTCATTGACACCCTCGAGCGGGAGCGGGTCATCCTGTGCTATCGTCCTGTCGTCAACTGGGACAAGGCGGAACGCAACCTGGTCGAGGCGATGATTGAGGTCAAGGTGACGCCCCAGCGCGACTTCGGCTTTGACGCGGTGGCCAAGCGCATCAACAGTTTCGAGGAGGTGCGCAGCCTCTACCTGATGAGCGGCGCCTACGACCTGCTGATCCAGGTAGCTGCACCCACGCTCAAGGAGCTGGCGCAGTTCGTGTCCGAACGGTTAAGCCCCCTGGAAACCGTGACGGGCACCAGCACCAGCTTTGTCCTGAAGCGCTACAAGCAGGACGGCGTGGCGATTGACCAGCCGGAAACAGACGGAAGGCTGACCGTTTCCCCGTGAGCGAACGATTCGTCAACCCCGCGATCAGCGCCGTCCCGCCCAGCGCTATCCGCCGCTTCTTCGACGTGGCTGGCACGATGAAGGACGCAATTTCCCTGGGCGTGGGGGAGCCGGACTTCGTCACCCCGTTCAAGGTGCGCAACTCCGCGATTGACAGCCTGCTGGACGGGGAAACCTCCTATACCACCAACGCCGGCATCCTGCCGCTGCGCGAGGAAATCTCCCGCTATCTGCAGGAGCGCTTCGGCCTGTCATATTCACCCAGGACGGAAACCCTGGTCACCGTGGGCGCCAGCGAGGCCATCGACATCGCGATGCGCGCGCTGGTCCGGCCGGGAGACGAGGTGCTCATCCCCGAACCCTGCTACATCAGCTACCAGGCATGCGCGATGTTTGCCGGCGGTAGGCCGATCCACGTGCCGACGCGGGCGGAGAACGGCTTTGAACTGACGCCGGAGGACCTTGAGCGCTGCGTCACGGAGAAGAGCCGCGTGCTGGTGCTGTCCTACCCCAACAACCCGACCGGCGGCGTGATGCCGCCGGAAAAGCTGGCGGCCATCGCGCAGGTGGCCGTCCGGCACGACCTGTTCGTCCTGAGCGACGAAATCTACAGCGAACTGAGCTATGACGATTTCCGCCAGCAGTCCATCGCCGGGTTGCCCGGGATGCGGGAGCGCACCATGGTCATCAGCGGCTTCTCCAAGGCCTTCGCGATGACCGGGTTCCGCCTGGGCTACCTGTGCGCGGACGAGCCTGTCGTGGCCGCGGTATCCCGCATCCACCAGTACACCATCATGTGCGCCAGCCGGCAAAGCCAGGTGGCTTCCTGCCACGCCCTCCGGCAGGGGCGCGAGAACGGGTATATGGAAGTCGTGCGGATGCGGGAAAGCTATGACCGGCGGCGCCGGCTGACGCTGGACGCCTTCCGGGAGATGGGATTGCCCTGCTTTGAGCCAAAGGGCGCCTTCTATACCTTCCCCTCCATCCGCCAGACGGGCCTGAGCAGCGAGGAATTTTGCGACCGACTGCTTACGGAGTACCGCGTGGTCTGCGTGCCCGGCTCGGCCTTCGGTCCCAGCGGGGAGGGCCATATCCGCTGCTGCTACGCGACGGCGGTCGACAAATTGCTGGAGGCGTTCGCGCGCATCGGCGCCTTCCTGGACAAATTGAATCAGGAGAAGTGATGAGAAGACTCGGTTGCCTGCTGCTGATTTCCCTGCTGATTTTTGCGGCGACTGCCGGAGCGGACGACGAGGTGTCCCTCAGCCAGTTGACGCCGCAGGTGGAGCCCACGGCGCAGGCGATGTCCCCCCTGCCCGGGATGACCGCCGCGCCGGACCCCGCGGCGCCGACGCCGCAGCCGGAGCGCGTGTTCCTGGACGGAACCATCCAGGTCATCGTGACCGCGGCCGGGGATACCACCATCGGCGGGGACGTGCGCAAGCGTGGGGCTTCCCTGTTCGAGAA
>JAPXQZ010000075.1:0-8120 GCA_033813835.1 Clostridia bacterium
GAGGTATAGCGCACCTCGCCCTTCAGGAAGTCCTGGTAGCTTTCGGTCGGGTCCTTGCTGTCCAGGATCATCGGGTTCTTGCCCTCCTCGGCGAGCGCCGGGTTGTAGCGGTACAGGTTCCAGTAGCCGGAGGCGACCGCCTTGCGGGTCTCTGCCTGGGAGAAGGACATGTTGATTCCGTGGTTGATGCAGGGGCTGTAGGCGATGATCAGCGAGGGGCCCTTGTAGGCTTCCGCCTCGTTGAAGGCCTTGAGCACCTGGTTGTAGTTGGCGCTCATGGACACGTGGGCGACGTAGACGTAGCCGTAGCTCATCGCCATCAGGCCCAGGTCCTTCTTGCGGGTGCGCTTGCCGGCGGCGGCGAACTTGGCCACCGAACCGGTGGGCGTCGATTTGGAGGCCTGGCCGCCGGTGTTGGAATACACCTCGGTATCCAGCACCAGGATGTTCACGTCCTGGTTCTGGGCCAGCACGTGGTCCAGCCCGCCATAGCCGATGTCATAGGCCCAGCCGTCCCCGCCGATAATCCAGATGGATTTCTTGACCAGCAGGTCGGCGTTGTCCAGCACTTCCTGGGCGGGGGTACAGGCGTCGCAGTCGCACTTGCGGCCGTTTTTGACCCATTCCTTCTCCCATTCCGTGCCCGTCATGTCTAGCCCGCACCGACAGGCGTCCAGCAGTTTGGCCGCGGCCGCCTTGGAGCCCTCGCCGTCGTCCATCTTGTCCAACCATTCCGCGCCTGCTTCCTTGATGGCCGCATCGCAGTACTCCACCGCGATCATCTTCTTTACGGTCTCCGCCAGCCGCTCGCGGCGCTGCCGATAGGCCAGGTTCATGCCGAAGCCGAACTCGGCGTTGTCCTCGAACAGGCTGTTGGCCCAGGCCGGCCCGTGCCCCTTGCTGTTGACGGTGTAGGGCACCGTGGGGGAGGAGCCGCCGTAGATGGAGCTGCAGCCGGTGGCGTTGGCAATCACCATGCGGTCTCCGAAAAGCTGGGTGGCCAGCTTGACGTAGGGCGTCTCCCCGCAGCCGGCGCAGGCGCCGGAGTACTCAAACAGGGGCTTCAAAAACTGGCTGCCGCGCACAGTGTTCCTGTTGTGGTTGAAGCGGTCGTCCGGCAGCGTGCGGGCGAACTGCCAGTTGGCGTCCTGCGCCAGCTGGCTTTCCAGTGGCTTCATCTGCAGCGCCTTGGTCTTGGAGGGGCAGACTTCGAAGCAGTTGCCGCAGCCCGTGCAGTCCAGCGGGCTGACCTGGATGCGGAAGTCGTTGCCGGCGTACTCCTTGCCCAGGGCCGGCTTGGTCACGAAGCCCTCCGGGCGCTGGGCGCCGGATTCCACCAGGAAGGGCCGGATGACGGCGTGGGGGCAGACCATGGAGCACTGGTTGCACTGGATGCAGTGCTCCACCTGCCACTCGGGCACGTTGACCGCGATGCCGCGCTTCTCGTATTGGGTGGTTCCGGTGGGCACGACGCCGGCCGGATCAAAGGCGGAGACGGGCAGGGAATCGCCGGACTGGCGCAGGATGGGCTTGGCGACGGAATCGAAGTACGCGGTCGCGTCCACCTGGAGGGGAACCGCGCCGGTTTCGGCCTTGGCCCAGGACGCGGGCACCTTCACTTCCTTGAGGGCGGAAATCGCGGCGTCGATGACCGCGTAGTTGGCCTTGACCACCTTGTCGCCCCGGCGGCCATAGGTCTCCTTGGCGTAGGCCTTCATGTACTTCTCCGCCTGGGCGTAGGGGATGACGTTGGCCAGCTTGAAGAAAGCCGCCTGCATGATGGTGTTGATGCGCCCGCCCATGCCGTGCTTCTCGGCCAGGGCGATGGCGTCGATGACGTACACCTTGGCCTTCTTCGCCGCCAGGGTGCGCTTCATTTCGGCCGGCAGGTGCGCGTCCAGCTCCTTGCCTTCCCAGGGGCAGTTGAGCAGGAAGGTGCCGCCGCGCTTGAGGGCGGAGACCATGTCGTACTGGGTCACGTAGGCGGGGTTGTGGCAGGCGACGAAGTCCGCGTCGTCAATCTGGTAGGTGCTCTGGATGGGGAGCTTGCCGAAGCGCAGGTGGCTGACCGTCAGGCCGCCGGACTTCTTGGAGTCGTAGGCGAAGTAGGCCTGCACGTTGAGCTTGGTGTGGTCGCCGATAATCTTGATGGAGTTCTTGTTCACACCCACCGTGCCGTCGCTGCCCAGGCCGTAGAACTTGCAGGCCACGGTGCCCTCCGGCGCCGCGTTGAACTGGCGTCCCAGGGGCAGGGAGGAGTGGGTGACGTCGTCCACGATGCCCACGGTAAAATGGTTCTTCGGCCGAGGTTTCGAAGAGTTGTCGAAGATGGCCTTGATCATGGTGGGGTTGAATTCCTTGCTGGACAGGCCGTAGCGGCCGCCTAGCACGGTGATATCCGTCCGCCCGGCGTTGGCGAGCGCCGTGCGCACGTCCATATACAGCGGGTCGCCCAGGGCGCCGGGCTCCTTGGTGCGGTCCATGACAGACAGGCGCTTCACGGTCTTCGGCAGGGCCTTGAGGAAGGCTTCCTCCGCGAAGGGGCGGTACAGGCGCACCTTGATGACGCCGTACTTTTTGCCCTTGGCGTTCAGGGCAGCCACGGTCTCGTGCACGGCTTCGCCGCCGGAGCCCATGATGACGACGACGTCCTCCGCGTCCTTCGCGCCGTAGTAGTCAAACAGCTTGTAGGAGCGTCCGGTCAGCTGCCTGACCTGCTTCATGCACGCTTCCACAATGCCGGGCACGGCCAGGTGGTAGGGGTTGGCCGCCTCGCGGTTCTGGAAGAACACGTCGGGGTTCTGCGCGGTGCCGGACTGGCGGGGGTGCTCCGGGTTCAGGGCGCGCGCGCGGAAGGCGGCCACCTTGTCCCAGTCGACCAGCTTCTTCATGTCCTCATAGTCGATCTGCTGGATTTTCTGCAGCTCGTGGCTGGTGCGGAAGCCGTCGAAGAAGTGCAGGAAGGGGACGGAGGACTGGATGCTCGCCAGGTGGGCGACCAGCGCCAGGTCCTGGGCTTCCTGGACGGAGCCGGAGGCCAGCATCGCGAACCCCGTCTGCCGGCAAGCCATCACGTCGCTGTGGTCGCCGAAAATGGACAGGGCGTGCGTCGCCAGCGTGCGCGCGCTGACATGGAAGACTGTGGGCAACAGCTCGCCCGCGATTTTATACATATTGGGAATCATCAGCAGCAGGCCCTGGGAGGCCGTGAACGTGGTCGTCATGGCGCCGGCTGCCAGGGAGCCGTGTACCGCGCCGGCGGCGCCGCCCTCCGACTGCATTTCCGCCACGCTGACCGTTTGCCCGAAGAGGTTCTTCTGCCCCTGGGCGGACCACTCGTCCACGTACTCCGCCATGGTGCTCGAAGGCGTGATCGGGTAGATTGCGGCGACGTCGCTGAAGGCGTACGCGACGTGGCTGACGGCACCGTTGCCGTCGATGGTGTATTTTTTTGCCATGATGTCCTCCGTTTTATCTTTGAACCCGGCATCCCGGGATTTCAAGCGGCGCAGCCAACACAGTATAATGAGATGACCGCCGATTTGTCAAGAAATCCGCCTGATTTTGAAGACGGCGAAAATCGTTGGAAAACAAGGATTTTTACCCATCCCGCCACGGAGAAATGACAGAAACGGGTCAAAATCCGCGAGAAACCGGCAAAAAAAATCCGCGGCCTGCGCCGCGGGCTTTCAGGAGGCGGAATCCGCCTGCCCGATCGGATCCGGCAGGATGAAGCGGACGGCGCGGGTCTCCGTTTCCAGTGTGAAGTCGCGCCCCGGAATGATTTCCCCGTCCAGGCACAGGACGAAGTCCCGGTCCGCCTCGACGCGCACCCGGGCGGCGCGGCGGAAGGTCAGGTAGGGGGCGAAATCGGGGTCCTTCAGGTGCAGGCCTTTCTTGTACCGGGGCAGCAGCGCCAGCAGCCGCGCGCGCGGGAACGGCTTGATCAGGCAGACGTCCATCAGCCCGTCGTCGTTGACGGCCTCCGGGGCGCAGAGAAACCCCCCGCCGATGTACCGACCGGACGCCAGGGAGGCGGTCAGCAGCGGGCCATCGTGCAGGATTTCGCCGTCCGCGGTAATGCGGCAGTCCATCTTCAGATGGCGCGCGATGGCGTCGGCGGCGCCGATCAGGTAAGAAGCCTTCCCCTGCAGGAGGGGGAAACGCCGGATCCGCACCACCGTCGCGGCAGCCTGTGCCTCCAGGCCGACGTTGGCGACGTTGACGGCGCGGCGCTCCCCGGCCTGGAGCAGGTCCACCAGCACGGTCCCTGCCGTGGTCTGCCGTTTCAAGTCCAGAAAGCGGGCGGTGCCGCCGTAGTACTTGACAAAATCGTTGCCGCTGCCGCAGGGCCAGACCCCGACGGCGGCATGGGGCTGGCCCCTGGCGCCGGTCGCCGTCTCGCCCAGGGTGCCGTCTCCCCCGCAGGCGTAAAAGCGCAGGGGGCCTGCCTGCGTCTGGCATACCTCCCGCACGAACCGCGCCGCGTCCCCGATGCCGCTGGTGATATACAGGGTGTAGGGCAGCCCGTCCAGTCTGTCCAGCTCGCCTTGCAGTTTCCGCCGCGCGCTGCGCTCCCCCGCGGCGGGGTTCAGGATGAAAAAGTGCTGGGCGTCCATCGGCAGGCCAACCTCCCGAATCATATCCCCGGCCGGCATGCCCGGCCGCCGCTTCCGCACGCGGCAGGGCGGCGCTGCCTGGGCGCTTTACTTATTGTTGAGGATGGATTTGAGCAGTTCCTCCGGGTTTATCGCGTCCTTGAACCCTTCCAGCAGCCCGCCCAGCAGGCCCTCATCCTTTCGGGCCGCGGTTTTTTTGGCCGCCGTCTTCTTCGCCGCGGTCTTCCGGGCAGCCGGCTTTTTGGCCGTCGTTTTCTTTGCGGCCGTGGTCTTTGCGGCGGGTTTCTTTGCCGTCGTCTTCTTCGCGGCGGCTTTCTTCGCGGCGGCGGTTTTGGCCGCGGTCAGCCTGCGCTTGTCCGCCTGCAGTTCCTTTTTCTGCGCCGTCAGCTTTTCGATGCGCTCCCTGAGCTGGCCGATGCTACCGTCCACCAGCTTGATTTTGGCTTCCACCTGCTTGAGGGTCAGCTTCTTTTCAGACATACGGATACCCCCTCGTCTTTGCCCAGTATACCCGCATGGTCAGCCGCCCGCAACGGTCAAACGCGCTTGAAGGCCCACTTCCCGCCTTCGAAACGGCGGGAGAACAGCGCCAGGCGCAGCCCCAGTTCCGACAGGCTCATCAGCCAGGTCATCGCCAGCCCCAGGCGGAACACGTCGATGGCCAGAAAGGTCATCAGGGGGCGCAGGAGGGAGACGCACAGCGTCATCACGGCAGCCACGTAAAGGTTGTCCCCCGCGCCGCGCAGGGCGCCGGACAGGACGACGGCGGACATCTGGAAAGGCTGCATCAGCGCCACCACCAGCAGCGCCTGCCCCGCGTACAGGATGACGTTGCCCGCGCCCGGTGTGGCGGGGTCGATGAACAGCCGGCCCAGGGGGGTTCGGAACAGGGCGGTGAGGGCGCCCAGGACTAAGGACAGCGCCAGGGCGACGCGCTGGGTGACCTTTCCGTACAGCAAGCTCAGGTCGCGGCGCCCCCGGCCCAGGTTCTGGCCGACTAGGGAGGTGGCGGCGACGGACAGGCCGTCGGCGAAGTTGAACGTCAGCGCCAGGAACTGCATGGCGATGTTGTGGGCGGCGAACATCGTAACACCCAGGGAGTACATCAGCCGCGTATAAAGGAAGAACCCTGCGCGCACGCTGGCCTGCTCGACAATCGCGTTGCCGCCGACCTTTACGATTGCGCGCATCGCCTCCCGGTCGGGCCGCCAGTTGTCTCTCAGCGACACGCGCAGGTAACTGCACGGCGCGTGGAACACCGCCAGGATGGACAGCGTGGTGCCTGCCGCCATCCCGATGACGCTGGCGATGGCGGCGCCCCGGATTTCCAGCCGCGGGAAGCCCAGGTAGCCGTTGATGAGCAGGAAATTGAACACCACGTTGACAAGGTTGGAGATGATGTTGACCTTCAGCGGGATGCGCGTGTCGCCCACGCCCCGCAGCGCCGCGTTGATGCACATGCCCACGGCGTTGAGCGGCAGCGCCCAGGCCATGATGATGAAGTAGCTGACGGCGCCCTGCAGCACCTCCGCGTCTTCCGGCGTGCGGGTGTGCCCGCCCGCCAGGCGCATCAGGGGTTCCACGAACCAGACGGCCAGCACGGCCACCAGCAGGGACAGGGTGAGGGACAAAAGCAGGGCGTTGCGGACCGTCTGGTTGGCCGCCTCCCGGCGTCCCTCGCCCTTGCGGCGGGCGACGATGGCCGTCACGCCCACGTTGAGGGCAAAGAACAGGGCCAGCATGATCATGCGCGGCTGCCCGGGGAGGGAGACCGCGGCCAGCGCGTTGCGGCCCAGCTGGCCCACCATGATGGTGTCCGCACTGCCGATGAGGCTCATGAGCACCAGTTCGGCAATCGCGGGCAGCGCGATGTGCAGGACGTTGCCATAGGCCTGCCGGGTCCCGGGCAGCTCGCCCAGCCGCCTGTCCGGCGGCACCAGCGCCCCAGCGGAGAACAGCCGCCTGGTCAGGCGGCGTCTTCCTTGCGTTTCCTTTATTCCCATGCGGCGCATCGTAGCAGAAAACCGGCGCGGGGGCAATCGCCCGCGCCGGCCAAGTTATCCGTCTTTAAGGCCCGATGCGGTACAGCCGCCCCTCGTCGGTCACGGCGTACAGGGCGCCGTCCCCGCCGTCCGCTACGTCCCGGAAGCGCTGGCCTTCCTGTGTCAGCAGCCGCTCCTCGCCGACGACCTTTGCGCCGTCCAGTTTCAGCCGGCTGATGTGCCGGCTGGCCAGGCCGCCGATAAACAGGTCGTTCCTCCATTCCGGGATGGCGTCCCCCGTATAGAAGGCCATGCCGCCGGGCGCCAGCACGGGATCCCAGTAGTAGACGGGCGGCTCCATGCCGGGCAGGACCGTCAGCCCCCGCCCTACCGGCGCGCCGGAATACTCGATGCCGTAGGAAATCTCCGGCCAGCCATAGTTCGCACCGGGAACCAGCCGGTTGAGCTCGTCCCCGCCCATGGGCCCCATCTCGCCCAGCCACAGGTCTCCGCTTTCGGGATGCCGGTCCAGGCTTTGGGGGTTGCGGTGGCCCAGGGTATAGATTTCGGGAAGCGCGCCGGGTCTGCCTTCAAAAGGGTTGCCCGGCGCGGGACGCCCCTCCGGAGTCAGCCGCAGCACCTTGCCCCAGGCGGCACCCAAATCCTGCGCCTTCACCCGGTTCAACGCGCTTTGCCGTTCGCCGGTGGTGACGTACAGGAAGCCGTCCGGCCCGAACAGCAGCCGGCTGCCGTAGTGCGCGGCGGTTCTGCTGGCCGGCAGGGCGCGGTAGAGGATTTCAAAATCAACAATCCGGGTGTCATCCTCCGCCAGCCGCCCCTGGCCCACCGCCGTCAGGGAGCCGTCCCGCGTCTTTTCCGCCAGGGTGAAATAAAGCACACGGCTTCGCGGGAAGTCCGGCGCGGGCGCTACGTCCAGCAAACCGCCCTGCCCGCCGGCCTCCACCGATGGAAAACCGGTGATGGGGCCGCCCAAGCCGGTTTCTTTCGAATACAGCCGCATCGTGCCGCCCTTCTGGGTGATGGCCAGCCGCCCGTCCGGCAGCGCGGTGACCGCCCAGGGGGCGTCGAGCGCCTCCGAAAGAATCTCCACCCGGTAGGGCGTTGCCGTCCGCAGGCCGGGCGCGCGGGTCTGCCCGTCGAACGCCGGCGCGTAGGGCGCGTTCGCCGGCCAGGTCTCTACCGGCGGCAGCGCGCCGCCCGCGGAAAATACGGTTACCGGTAACAGGAGAGCCGCCGACAGCAACAGGGTCAGCGTGCCGCTCCTCAGGTGTTTCAGCCTTTGTGCCCTCATGCCGGCCTCCTTCTCTTCCAGGGTGCTGTGCCGACATTGTACCCGTTGGACCGGCCTAGCGCGCCGCGTCCCCGGCCTCCCGGGTCAGCGATGCCATGGCCATGCCGGCCGCCTTCATCAGATCCTCCGGACGGGCTTTCATCTGCAGGCCGATGCGCCCGCCGGATACCAGAATCCACTGCTTTCCCGCCGCGCGGTCATCCATGG
>JAPXQZ010000076.1:0-8103 GCA_033813835.1 Clostridia bacterium
CCCCAGAAGTACATCGAGGTCGGCGCGGTCATGCCCAAGGGCGTGCTGCTGGTCGGCCCCCCGGGCACCGGCAAGACCCTGCTGGCCAAGGCGGTCGCGGGGGAGGCCAACGTGCCCTTCTTCTCCATCTCCGGCTCAGAGTTTGTGGAGATGTTCGTGGGCATGGGCGCGGCCAAGGTGAGGGACCTGTTCAAGCAGGCCTACGAGAAGGCGCCCTGCATCGTCTTCATCGACGAGATCGACACCATCGGCAAACGCCGGGATTCCGCGGCGGGCTTCGGCGGCAACGACGAGCGCGAGCAGACCTTGAACCAGCTCCTGAGCGAGATGGACGGCTTCGACGGCCGCAAGGGCGTCATGATTCTGGCGGCCACCAACCGGCCCGAAATCCTGGATCCGGCGCTGACCCGCCCGGGGCGCTTTGACCGGCGCATCCCGGTTGAACTGCCGGACCTGCCGGGCCGCGAGGCCATCCTGAAGGTGCACGCGAAGAAGGTCAAGCTGAACCCGGACGTGGACCTGAACCGCGTCGCCCGCGCGGCGGCGGGCGCCTCCGGCGCCGACCTGGCCAACATGATCAACGAGGCGGCGCTGCGCGCGGTGCGCCGCGGCCGCAAGATCGTCACCCAGGAGGACCTGGAGGAGAGCATCGACGTGGTCGTCGCCGGCTACCAGAAGAAGGACCGCGTGATGAGCGACCGGGAGAAGAAGATCGTCGCCTACCACGAGGTCGGGCACGCCCTGGTAGCCGCCCTGCAGGAGGGTTCGGCGCCGGTGCACAAGATCACCATCATCCCGCGCACCTCCGGCGCTCTGGGCTTCACCATGCAGGTGGAGGAGGAGGAGCGCTTCCTGCTGAGCAAGGCCGACCTGGAGAACAAGATTGCCGCGCTGACCGGCGGCCGGGCGGCGGAGGAACTGGTGTTTGACTCCATCACCACCGGCGCCGCCAACGACATCGAGCAGGCGACCAAGCTGGCCCGCTCCATGGTCACGCGCTTCGGCATGGCGGAGGAGTTCGGAATGGTCGCCTTCGAGCGCCCCCAGGGCCAGTACCTGGACGGCGGCTTCGTCAGCAGCTGCTCCAGCGACACCCAGGGCCGCATCGACGAGCTGACCGTCGCCATCGTCAAGGCGCAGTACGAAAAGGCCCAGGGCCTGCTGCGGGACCACGAAAACAAGCTGCATGAAATCGCCCGCGTCCTCTATGAAACGGAGACCCTGACCGGCGAGCAGTTCATGGGCATCCTCAAGGGGCAGCCCGGCCCGGCGCCCGCTGCCGCGGCGGCGGAAGGCGCGAAGGAGGCCTGACCCGTCGACTGGTGTTCGACAATTGGTAAAAAAGCGTCCCCGCCTGTTCCGGCGGGGCGTTTCTATCAAGAAAGAGCGGAACGATAGTTGTGGGGGAAGATGTCAGCGCCTATCATGTGAATCCAATCAAGCCCGGGGCGGGGACGGCCGAAAGAAACTTGCAGGGGTGCGTCGATGAAAAGCATCTTCACGGTCCAGCATACGCAATCCATTCACCACACAAACGGCATGGTCGGTTCCTGGACGGACTGGGGGCTGACCGAACTGGGATTGAGCCAGGCCGGGAAAATCGGAGAAAAGCTGAGGGATGAACTGGCCGGGAAGAAGCCGGCGCTGTATTCGTCCGACCTGCTGCGCGCCAGGCAGACGGCGGAAACGATTGGGAAACTGTTGAACGTGACCTCTGTTTTCAGACAGGAGCTGCGCGAAAGGAACCTCGGCAGGTGCTGCGGGAGATCCGTTCAGTGGCTGATAGAAAACCGGGAGATGGCTGAAAACACCATTGACGACCGGCTGTTCTCCGACGCGGAAAGCCGGCGGGACGAATGGAACAGGCTGAAGCCGTTTTTTGACGAAATCATGGGAAGCCGAGACGAACAAATCATCATCGTCTCCCACGGGGATTTATTGGGCGTCTTCAACACGATGTTTCTGGGCTTGGAAGCCGAAACGCTCAACAACAGCGAACTGTTCGGATATCCCGGAGGGGTTTCGCGCCTGCTGGTGGACAACGCCGGAAGGCGGCTGGTCAGAACCCTCAGCGATCTGTCTTATCTCTGCTGATTTTTGGATTTTTCGCCTTGCGGCGCATATTTGTGAACGTTCAGTTTCGGCTTGAACGGAATAGATTCGGATCCGCTCGTTAACGGCCAGGGAAACCATCGTTCTTTAGCTTGCGATTTTCCTTCGTTGGCGCAACTTGCCCAGGCGGCTGCGGAAGCGGCCCTTCGCCCGCTGGGCCGGGGGCAGGCTAATCACATGGCCCTCGTCGTGGTAGACGCGCTCCGGCGGGGTTTCCAGCAGGTGGGGGTTGGTGATGAGGTGCTGGTAGAGCTTCAGGAACTGGCTGTACACCATGCCCGCGCAGATGCGCTCGTCCGCCGTCACCCCGGCGGGCAGGATGCGCTTGCGCACCGTGTGTATAAGAGACAGGATTTCCACCGTCCGCTCCACGTTGCCGATGACCACGAACAGCGAGGTGGTGCCGAAGTTGTAGATGTGGTGATACACCGGCGGCAGGCCGATAGAGGCGTTGTTGCTGAAGAATAGCCCGGTGTGGAAGGGGCTGGCTTCCAGCAGGTAGCGCGGCAGGATCCCGTAGCGGTCCAGCACCCGGGCCAGGAGGGTCACGAAGTTGGCGATATACGGGTTTTTCAGGATGTTGGCCACCTTCATCGTGCTGTTGGAGGCGCTTTCCTTGCGCGTGACCTCGATGGCGCTCTTGATGCGCGCGGCCACGTCGAAAATCGTGTCCCGGGGGTCAAACTTGCACTTGGCGATGTTTTCCTTGATGGAGCCGTCGGCGGTGTCCTGCAGCACCGCGAAGGAGCACACGATGTCCTTGCGGGTGTAGAAACGCTTGTTGGCGATGAAGCGATTCAGCTCCGGCAGCTGGGATATCGCGCGGACGTAGGCGGCGAAAAAAATCTCCATGAAGGTGATGCGGTGGCCATCCCGCGCCTTCTCCGCCGTGTAGCGGGCCAGCTTTTCGTAGTCCAGCCGGTAGTTGAGCATGACCTGCGCGTCGCAGCGCATGGGCATCAGGTAGGGCGTCATGGCGATGATGGGATCGATACCCTTGACCAGGTAGCCGTCCCCGCGTTTTCCGAACATGTGGGGGCCTCGCCTTCGCTCGTGTTCCCCCGTAGGGGGTTGGGGTGAGTATAGTTGCGGGGCTGCCCGGTGTCAATTTCAAAGCGGATTTGTCGTTTCTGTCCGCGCGGGTTCCGGGGAAGGCAGCCCGCCGCGCGGTTTGACAGCCCCCGCTTCCCGCTGTAAAATAAGGAAAAAGCGCTGCCGCGAGGCAGGAGGAGGGTTTATGCCAATCGTCAACTCACGGGAGATGTTCCGCCGCGCCTACGAGGGCGGGTACGCCATCGGCGCGTTCAATGTGAACAACATGGAAATCATTCAGGGCATCGTCGAGGGCGCGCAGGAGGAAAAGGCGCCGCTCATCCTGCAGGTGTCAGCCGGCGCGCGCAAGTACGCCAATCACACCTACCTGATGAAGCTCATCGAGGCGGCGGTGGAAACCAGCGGCCTCCCCATCGTCGTCCACCTGGACCACGGCCCGGATTTCGAAACCTGCAAGTCCTGCATCGACGGCGGGTTTTCCTCCGTCATGATCGACGGCTCCCACCTGCCGCTGAAGGAGAACATCGAATTGACCCGCCGCGTGGTCGAGTACGCCCACGCGCGCGGCGTGACCGTTGAGGGCGAGCTGGGCCGCCTGGCGGGGGTGGAGGACGATATCAAGGTCAAGGCGGAGGACTCCAGCTACACCCGCCCCGAGGACGTGGAGGAGTTCGTCACCAAAACCGGCTGCGACAGCCTGGCCATCGCGATCGGCACCAGCCACGGCGCGTTCAAGTTCAAGGGCGAGCCCAGGCTGCGCTTCGACATCCTGGAGGAGGTGGCGCGCCGCCTGCCCGGCTTCCCCATCGTGCTGCACGGGGCGTCCAGCGTCGTCCCCGAGTACGTGGAGATAATCAACCGCTTCGGCGGCAAGCTGGACGGCGCCCAGGGCGTCCCGGAGGAGATGCTCCGGAAGGCCGCGTCCATGGCCGTCTGCAAGATCAACATCGACTCGGACCTGCGCCTGGCCTTCACCGCTATGATCCGCAAGCACTTTGCCGAGCATCCCGACCATTTCGACCCCCGCCAGTACCTGACCGACGCCCGCGCCGCGCTCAAGGGCATGGTGCGCCACAAGATCGTCAACGTCCTGGGCTGCAACGGCAAGGCCTGAGCCCCTCCCCGCCCGCGGGCCAACCCCCGCGGGCGGACGTTTGCCCAAAACCATCTGAAAGGGAGAACAGCAATGGAACTTAAAGGCAAGGTCGTCGTCGCCCAGGGCGGCGGGCCCACCGCGGTCATCAACCAGTCCCTGGTCGGCGCGGTGCTGGAAAGCCGCAAATTCCCCCAGATCACCAAGGTGTACGGCGCCGTGGGCGGCGTGCGCGGCATCGTGGACGAGGAGTTCCTGGACCTCACCCAGGAAACGACGCACAACCTGGAGCGCGTGGCCGTGACCCCCTCCTCGGCGCTGTCCTCCACCCGCGACAAGCCGGACGCGAAGTACTGCGAGGAAATCTTCAAGGTCTTCCGCGCCCACGACGTGCGCTACTTCTTCTATATCGGCGGCAACGACTCCTCCGACACCGTGCGCATCGTCAACGAGCAGGCCGAGCTGGCCAAGTATGACTTCCGCGCCATCCATATCCCCAAGACCATCGATAACGACCTGATGGTCAACGACCACACCCCCGGCTTCCCCTCCGCGGCCAAGTTCGTCGCGCAAAGCTTCGCCGGCATCAACCTGGACAACCGCGCCCTGCCCGGCGTCCACATCGGGGTGGTGATGGGCCGGCACGCCGGCTTCCTGACGGCGGCCTCCGCCGCCGCGTGCAAGTACGCGGACGACGGCCCCCACCTGGTCTACCTGCCGGAGCGCGCCTTCGTGATGGAAAAGTTCCTGGAAGACGTGAAGAAGACCAACGACCGCTTCGGCCGCTGCGTCATCGCGGTGTCCGAGGGCATCCAGGACGAGAAGGGCACCCCCATCCTGGCCCGCCTCATGGAGACGGAGCGCGACGCCCACGGCAATATGCAGCTGTCCGGCACGGGCGCCCTGGGCGAGCAGCTGGCCCAGCAGATCAAGGACAAGCTGGGGCTCAAGCGCGTGCGCTCCGACACCCTGGGCTACCTGCAGCGCTCCTTCATCGGCTGCGTGTCCGACGTCGACCAGCGCGAGGCCCGCGAGGTGGGGGAGAAAGCCGCGCAGTTCGCCATCTGGCACAACGTGGACGGCTCCATCACCATCCACCGCACGGGCACCTACGCGGTGGACTACCGGCTGACCAACCTGAAGGAAATCGCCGCCAAGACCCGGCTTATGCCCGATGAGTTCATCAACCGGGCCGGCAACAACGTGACCGAGTCCTTCAAGCACTACCTGACCCCGCTTTTGGGCTCCAACATGCCGGAGCCGTCGATGCTCCGCGCCCCCAAGGCGCCCAAGATTCTCAAAATCTGACCCCTCCGCGCGGCGGCCCGTCCTGGCGCGCGGGATGCCCCGCGCGCCTTCACGCACAAGGAGGAAAGAGAGGATGCGCTTCATTCGCCTTTTGGCCTTGCTCCTGACCCTGCCGCTCCTTTTCGGGGCCTTGCCCGACTTTGCCGAAAGCGCGGACCCCGGCCCGGAAGGGGAGGCCTTTGCCAAAGACCTGGCGGAAGACGCGCTGGTCCTGACGCCCCTGCCGCTTCAGCTGAACATGACCGATGAGGAAATCGCCGTGGAGGCGCGGCGGCTGGACGCGGCGCTGGCGGCGCTCGGCCTGGCCCCACAGGCTGCGCCCCCGCCTTCCGCCCCGGCGAAGGCGGACGATTTCTACGCCTCAATCCGCCTGCTCTCCCTGTCCCCGGACGGGCGTCTGGCGCTGGCGTCCTATCGCGGCGGGCTGTGGCTTTATGCGCCTGAGACCGGCCGGGCGCGCGCCGTCGTCCCGGAGGCCGGCTTCCGGGAGCCAGGGCAGTACCAAAACTGGGAAGCGGTGTCCCGGGCTGTGGAGACGCAGTCGCTCTGCTGGTCGCCGGACGGCGCCTCCCTGCTGGTCAGCAGCCCCCGCAGCTTGCTGACGCGCTTCCACCTGGGTACCAACGTCTACCGGGTGGACGCGAAGGCCGCGACGGTGCGGCCGCTGTTCCCCGCCCTGCCCGCCGCGCTGGTATTGACTGAAGATGTGCCCGGGGGCGTGCCGCTGCGCGCGGCCTTCAGCCCGGACGGCCGCCTCGCCTTCGTGGAGACGCTGTTCCTGGGCCCGGACGGCATGCGGGGTGAAATCCAGGCCGTGGACCCGCAGACGGGCACGTCCGCCCGCGTCGCGGACTTCGACCCCCGGCTCCTCGTCACCGACGGAAGGCTGTGGGCGCTTTCCGATGCCTTCCTCCAGGCGACGGCGGAGACCGGCGGGTGGGGGGCGGCCGGCCTGTTGGTGACCGGGCTTTCCGGGCAGCGCCGGCTGATTTCCTACGCGCGCCCCTTCCACGAGCAGCGTTGGCCTTCCCTCAACCTTTTGGGCGCCGTGGAGAACGCCGCGCTGCTGCGGGCGTTTTTTCCGCGGTTTTCCGCCGCGAGCCTGCCGACGCTGCTGCACCTAATCGACCCTGGCGATGACGCCGCCCTGCTGGATGAAGCCCTAGCCCTGCGCGAGGATTCGCCGGGCGCGGAGCGGCTCCTTCGCCTGCCGGTCCAGGAGCTGATGGCCGGACCGCCCGCGGGGGTCACCGTGCCGGACAACGCGGCCCTCTCCCCGGATGGGCGCCGGCTGCTGCTCGCGGTGCGGGACAGCGACGGGCGCAACCCCCGGCTCTACCTCCATGATCTGGCGTCCGGCCTGACCGGGCGGCTCACCCTGCCGCCGGAAGCGCGCAAGGACGGCTTGTTCGCCTGTTTCGCGCCGCCGATGAGCGATTTTGCCGCCGGCATCCAATGGGCGGGGAACAACCGCCTGCTGCTGTGGGCGGACGGCGCATACCGCGCCTTCGCGCTCTCAGTTGCGCCTTGATAGCGACTGAACCCGGAATGACGCGGCGCGGGGGCAGGACCCGCGCGGGAAGGACGCCCCGATGAAGAAAATTGCGGTGCTGACCAGCGGGGGGGACAGCCCCGGCATGAACGCGGCGGTGATGGAGGTCGCGCGCTTCTCGGCGATGGCGGGCATGCCGCTCATCGGCATCCGGCGCGGCTACAACGGCCTGATCGGCAAGTACAAGCCCCGGGACAGCTACACCCACATGAACATGGACACGGTGCTGGACATCGCCGACCTGCCGGGCACCTACCTGCGCACGGCGCGCTGCGACGAGTTCTACCTGCCGGAGTACCAGCAAAAGGCGGTGGAGTTTTTGCAAAGCCTGGACGTCGGCGGCCTGGTGGTCATCGGCGGGGACGGCTCCTTCCGGGGGGCGCAGAAGCTGGGGGAACTGGGCATGCCCTGCGTGGGCATCCCCGGCACCATCGACAACGACCTGGAGTATTCGGAGACCTCCCTGGGCTTTGACACCGCCGTCAACGTGTGCATGGAGGCTGTGCGCGCCATCCGCGCCACCTCCCGTTCCCATGACCGCCCGGCGGTGGTGGAGGTCATGGGCCGCAACTGCGGCGACATCGCGATGTCCACCGCCATGTCCACAGGCTCAGAGGCGGTCGTGGTGCCGGAGGTCAAAAACTGGAAGGTGGAGGACGTCGCCAGGCGCCTCACCGGCTTGCTTGCCCGCGGCAATACCCGCGCCACCCTGATTATCGCCGAGGGTGCCTTCAAGACCATGAAGCCCTTCGACCTCTACGGCTTCCTGAAACCCCACACCCAGGTCTTCGAGGGGGAAAAGATGACAGCCTACCGCCTGGCCAACGTGCTGCAGTACATGACCGGCGCCCAGGTGCGTTCCACCGTCATCGGCTACACCCAGCGCGGCCACGAGCCCACCGCCCAGGACGCCTCCTTCGCCTTCGAGGCGGGCAACATGGCCGTGGAGCTGCTGCGACGCGGGCAGGGCAACGAGGTCATCGGC
>JAPXQZ010000077.1:0-8049 GCA_033813835.1 Clostridia bacterium
GATCAGGCCCAGTGCCGCGCCGCAGGCCATGCCGAGGAGCAGCGAGGGGACGACGTACTGCCCGCCGGTTTCCTTGACGAACATCGCGACGAGCATGCCGCACACGGCGTACTGCGCGCCGACGGACACGTCGATGTTTCCCGTCACGATGACCATCATCATCCCCATCGTCATCACGCCGAGCACGACGTTGCCGTACAGGAGGTTGATCAGGTTGAGCCGGGTGAGGAACGCGGGGGCGACGGCGGTGATGACCGCCCCGATGAGGACGACGGTCAACAGCAGGATGATTTCCCGGGTTTTGGTCTTCAGCAGGTTTCGCATTCGCTTCAGCCCAGCAAGCCTTTCTGCAGAATTCCCTCCTGGGTCGCCTGGCCGGCCTGAACCTCGTCCACCAGTTCGCCCCTGCGCATGACCAGGATGCGGTCCGAAATGGCCAGCACCTCGCTCAGGTCGGAGGAAATCAGGATGACGCAGATCCCGTCGGCGGCCAGGCCGCGCAGCAGGCGGTGGATTTCCAGTTTCGCCCCCACGTCAACGCCGGAGGTCGGCTCGTCGACGATCAGCACCTTCGGGTTCGCCTCCAGCCATCGGCTGAAGAGCACTTTCTGCTGGTTGCCGCCGGACAGGCTTTCGACGTTGATTTCCGGCTGGTTCGGGCGGATGCCGACCTTGTCAATATACTTCTGCGCGATTCCGATTTCGCGCTTCCGGCGGACCAGCCCGCCCTGGACGGCGTTGCGCAGCATGGCGGAGGTGATGTTCTGGGTCAGCGGCTTGCCCTGGAACAGGCCCTGTGTCCGCTTGTCCTCCGGCAGGTAGCAGATTCCCTTGCGGATTGCGTCGTTGGTGCCGGACACGCAGACCTTCTTCCCGGATAAAAACAGCTCGCCGCCCTGGGGCTTCATCAGCCCGAACACCGTCTGCGCCCATTCGCTCCGGCCGGCGCCCACCAGCCCCGTCAGACCCAGGATCTCATGCTTGCAGACTGACAGCGAGACGTTGCGGAAGTAGGGCTCCCTCGTGTAGCCCTTCACCTCAAAGAGCGTTTCATCGCATTTCCCGGATTCGTTACGCATCGGGATGAACCGCAGTTCCCGCCCCACCATCTGGCTGATGAGCGTATCCTGGGTGAACCCGCCGGCGTCGCCGGTCACAACCCGGTTGCCGTCCCGGAGCACCGTGATGCGGTCCGCCAGCTGGAAGACCTCCTCCAGCTTGTGGGAGATGTAGATGATGCTGACGCCCTTGTCCTTCAGGCCCCGGATAATCTTGTAGAGCATCTCCACTTCGGACTTGGACAGCGCGGCGGTCGGCTCGTCCATCACGATGACCTTTGCCTGGAAGGTCACCGCGCGCGCGATGGCGACCAGCTGCTTCTTCCCGACGGACAGGCTTTCCAGCTTCTGCGAAAGGTCCAGGGACACCTGCATCTCGTCCAGCGCCTCTTTGGCCTTCTGTTCGACTTTTCTCCGGGAGTACAGCCGGTCGTTGAAAACGCCCTTGCAGATATTCTCCGCAACCGAAAGGTTGTCAAACAGGCTGACGTCCTGGTAAATCACCGTGATGCCCAGGCTTAGCGAGCGGTGCGCCGACATGTTGGGAATCAGCTGGCCGTCGAAGAAAATCTGGCCGCCCGCGTCCGGCGTCTCCACCCCGGCGATGATTTTGATCATGGTCGACTTGCCGGCGCCGTTCTCGCCGACCACGGCGTGCACCTCGCCCGGGAGCAGGTCGAAGTCGACGGCGTTCAAGACCCTGACGCCGGAATACGTCTTGGAGATGTTCCTGATTTCGAGAATCGGCTCTTTGTTCAATCCCGTTTCTCCCGCCGTCGTTACCACAGCGTATAACCGCCGTCAATCGCGAATTCGGCGCCCGTCACGTAGCCGGAGTCGGCGCTGGCCAGGTACACGGCCAGGGGGCCGACCTCCTCCGGGTTTCCCCACCGCCCCAGGGGGACGTTCGCGCTGGATTTCTCATAGAATCCGGGGTGCTCCGCCAGGAACCGGCGGTTGATGTCCGTCAGGAAGAAGCCCGGGGAGATTGCGTTGACGCGGATGCCGTACCGGGCCCATTCACCCGCCATGCACCGCGTCAGGCAGGAAATGGCGGCCTTGGAGCAGTCGTAGGCGCCCGTCGCCGCGTCGGCGAACACCGCGCGCGCGGCCAGGGAGCTCAGGTTGATGATGCTGCCGCTTTTCTGGCGGATCATGATCCGGCCGAAGTGCTTCATGCACAGGAAGGTGCCCGTCAGGTTGGTGTCGATGGTATTTTTCCATTCTGCCAGCTCCGCGTCCTGCAGCCGGGTGTTGCCCCTGCCAAGCGCGGCGTTGTTGACCAGCACGTCCAGCCTGCCGGCCGATTCCATGACGAAGCCGGCAGCTTCTTCCACGCTCTCCTCACAGGTGATATCGATGTAGCGGGGCAGGCAGGATACGCCGAACTCCCTGCCGATTGTTTCGCACGCGCCTTCCAGCTCGGGCAGGTTGCGCGACATCAGGAAGAGGTTGGCGCCTTGCGCGGCGAACGCCCGGGCGAACACCAGCCCCAGCCCGTGCCCGCCGCCTGTCACGAGGGCCCACTGCCCCTGCAGCTTCCCGGCGGGCGTCATGCGATCCGCTCCACTTTCACCGGCATCCCCGTCTCTGCCGACTCCAGGATGGCCAGCAGGGAGAGGGAAACGTTGGCCGCCTCCTTCAGGGTGACGTGGAACTCCTCGCCGCTTACAAGCTTGTCGACGAAGGAGCGGATGCTCTCGTAGGCAAACCCCGTCCTTCGGCCGAACACCGTGTTCTTGACAAGAAGGTCCTGCGTAATCATCCGCGCCTGGTCCGTCACTTGCAACAGCCCGTGGCTGGAGGCGTCGACGTCGAACTTCCCGTCCGTGCACAGCAGGTTGAACTTGAAGTCGTTGACGTTGGGGTTGCCGTTGGGGGTCACCCAGCTGTTTTCCATCTGGGCGATGGCGCCGCCGGAATAGCGGATGGTGCTCAGGTAGGTGTCGACCGTGTCGATGCCCAGCGCCTTGAGCCGGCCTTCCGACTTGACCGCGTAGACCTCCACCGGGTGATCGCCGATCAGCCAGTTCATGGTGTCCAGCGAATGGCTGCCCAGGAACCACAGGATGGACGTTTTGTCGCACCACTTGATCATGTCGGTCGCGACCCACAGGCAGTCGTTCAGGCGGAAGTGGGCGCTTTTGGGAACGCCGAACCTGCCGCTTTCCACCAGTTGTTTGACCGCGTTGAACGGCGGGTTCCAGCGGTTGTGCAGGTCGACCATCACGCGCACGCCGTTGCGCTCCGCCGCCTCGACGATCCTGAACACGTCCTCCCGGGTCGTTGCCAGCGGCTTTTCGATGATCATGTCCTTCTTCGCGTCCGCGCAGGCGACCGCGACGTCCGCGTGCAGGAAGTCCGGCGTCACGATGGCCACCGCGTCGCACCCGGACTCCCGCAGCATCGCGCCGTGGTCGTCGTAGACGTTCGGTATCCCGAATTTTCCAGCCAGGGCAGCCGCCCTGTTCACGTCAAGGTCGCATACGGCGACCGGTTCCGCCAGGGGATGCTCGAGGTACAGCCCCGCGTGGGCCTCTCCCCACAGGCCTGCCCCGACGATGCCGATTTTCACCTTTTGACTCATGTCGGCCTCCAATGAATCCGCCGCTGAAACCGGGCGGCTGGATGGGATGCCCTGCGAACGGCGGACGCCGCCTTGCCGCCGAAAAGGGAGGATATGGGGGATGATGCCGGATCCGCGCGCCGGACGGCGGGAACCCGCCGCCGGCTCTCCGGCACGGATTTTACACGCTCCGCCCTCGCCGCGCAAGAGCGGCTGCCCCGATGCCGCGGCGCGCCCGGCGGCAGGCGCGACCCCCGCCCTCCGGCGCGCGGGGCGGGCCGGGAGGCGTTTTCGCCCGCTGCGGCGCCGCCCCGCGGTCCGCGGCGGTTCAGCGGCCTTCCTGCATCTCCCTGACGGTTTCGAGGATGCCGTCCGCCATGAAGTCCAGCTGTTCCTTCGTCAGCCCGTAGCAGGGGAAGTGCGTGAAGCGGTTGTTGAACACGTCCTCGCACACCGGGCAGGTCTTCGCGATTTCCTCCGCGTCATACCCGAAGGGCTCCAGCACGCGGAAGCGGTACAGGGGGCCGAAATGCGGGATGGTCGTGATGCCCTTCTCCGTGACGCGCTTCTTGAACTCCTGCACGTTGCCGCCCGCCTTTTTGGGGTCCAGCAGCAGGCGGTAGAGGTGGAAACTGGGCTCGACGTCCCGCTCCTCGCCCAGATCCTGCAGCGTGAGCGCGTCGCAGCCCTTCAGGCGGTCGTTCAAGTACATCACGGCGGCCTTCCGGGCGGCGATGATCTGGTCCACCCGCGCGACCTGGAGCGAAAGCCCAAGCCCCTGGATTTCGGTGGTGGAATAGTTGGAGGCGACAAAGGGGCCGTACTTGCCCTGGATGGGGGAGATATCGTACAGCCAGTTCTTGATTTTCCTGGTGAAGTCGAGGCCCAGGAAGCGGGCGCGCTTCATGTCGTCGCGGAAGGAATCGATGGTGGTCGTCAGGACGCCGCCCTCCCCGAAGGAGGTGATGTTCTTCACCTCATGGAAGCTGAAGGAGGTGAAGTCGGCGATCGTCCCGATTTTCCGGCCCTTGTACACGGCGCCGAAGGCGTGCGCGGCGTCCTCCAGCACCAGGATGTCGTGCTCCCGGGCGATGTCCATGATGGGGTCCAGGTCGCAGGGGTACCCGCCGATGTCGACCGGCACGATCATCCTGGTTTTCTTTGTGACCTTCCGGCGCACGTCCTCGGGATCCATGTTCAGCGTAATCGGGTCGACGTCCGCGAAGACCAGCTTACAGCCGTGCGCGAGCGGGTAGGCCATCGTCGCGATGAAGGTGATCGCCGGCACGATGACCTCGTCCCCCGGCTTGAGGTTCGCGTACTTGTAGGCGATTTCAAACCCGGCGGTGGCGTTGGTCACAAACAGGCTTCCCTGCGTGCCCAGGTACGCGTCCACGTCGCTTTCCGCCTGGGCGACCTTCTCGTCCAGGGACAGCTTGCCCGGCGGGGAGGATACCTTGTCCAGCGCGTAGATCTCCGTTTCGACCCGGGCGAGCGTCTTTTCATACGCGGGGCCCTGGCCCTTCATCAGGAACTTGACGATTTCCATCAGGTCCTCGGCGTTGTAGTTCTCCCCGACCGCGGCCCAGGGCACGCGCGTTTCACCGGTGTTGTACCTGAAGTCCGACGCTTTCTTCTCTCCCATTTCAATCTCCTTTTCTGGTTGGCTTTCCGTATCCGGAAAGCGGCTGCCCGCGGTTTCCCCGGCTACCCCTTTACTCCCCCTGCCAAAGCTGCCCGCCGGAGGACGCGGCTTCAGGATGCCCAAACGGGTTCGCGCACCGGCCGGGTTCCACGGTCTGTCCGGCATTCGGACCGGGCGGGCTATGAGGCTGCCGGGGGCTGCGCTTTTCTTGCCTCTCCCTTTTACCAAATCCCGGCGCGTCTGTATCTGTAAAAATCTACGGATGTACTGAAAAATGCCAACAGTGCGCGCGCGCTTCCGGCGTCGGTTCAGCCCGTTTTTTCTTCCAGGGTTTTCCGGAAGCTGGCCGGCGGGGCGCCGAAGGCGGCCTTGAACACCTTGTTGAAATAGTTGTAGTCCTCAAAGCCGACGTTCCGGGCGATTTCCTTGATGGGCCTGTCGGGATCCGCCAGCTGGCTGCGGGCTTCGCTCATGCGGAGTTCCGTCAGGTACGCCTTGAAGCTCTTCCCGGTGGCTTCCTTGAAGACGCTGCTGAAGTAGTTGGGGGACAGGTAAACCGCCTTTGCAATCTCGGCGACCGTCAGCGGGTGGCGGTACATGCGCCTCATGACCTCGATGGCGTTTTTGACGGCGGTCGCCTGGTGCCGCCGGCCGCCGGGCCGGCTCTCGGTCTCGGCGCCGCGCACCTGGTCCTGCAGCACCTTGATGCTCAGCCCCTGCATCGTGCTTTCGATGTGCATCCGGTAGTTTTCGTATTGCAGGAGCCGCTCCTCCTGCCGGAACACCTCGTTTTGCAGGAAGCGCTCGTTCTCGACCGACAGGATGTAGTTGACCATGAACTTCGTCAGCTTGATGGCGTAGACCAGGTGCTCCTTGCTGATGCTCTTCGCGCTGAGGTAGTGCCGGAGGAGCTTCTTTTCCTGCGCCGGGCTGAAGGAGAAACCCTTCATGATGTCCCTGAAGGAATCGACGGATTTCTCCCCGATGACCACCTGCCCCGCAATCATGGCGCCCAGCAGGTCGCCCTTGAACACGACGGGTACGACGACGTTCTGCAGGCCGGCGTGGCAGCGGTAGAAGCAGTACTCATTGTTCTCGCACGCCGTAAGCAGGGCGTCGCGGTCGCACTTGTGGCAGGCCCCCACCCCGGCGTACTCCTGGATCAGCTTGCAGTACTTACTCTTTTCTTTTTTCGGGTAAAAATCGTACTCCCCGGTTTTCGCGGAGTAGAAGGACAGCCCCAGTCCGGTGCTTTCATAGAACAGGCTCCGCAGGCTGTCGAACAGCGCGGAACGGTTGATGAAAAGGTCCTTGCCGGGTTCCTTCCGCGCGTGCTTGCGTTCAGGGTTCATCGTGCGCCACTCCTCGCGTTGATTGCCTTTTGGGAACTGCTGAGATTTCCGGTCGGCAGGAAGATTCATCGACAATCTGGTATTGGAACGTTGTCTTACAGATATTCTACATGAGTTTTCCAAATTGGCAACGCCGGCAGCCCGTCTGCAAGCGCCGCTTGACACTCAAATGAAAACTATTGTGAGAGCATCTATGAACCTACAAGGGAAATAACGGATTTGTCTGATCCGGTCATGCCCGCTTCCCCGGACTTTCCGGCCATGAACTGGAAATCGTCCTTGCCTGGCAAGGATCCGGCGGGTACACTGTCCCCGTGCCGCCAAATCCAGAACGCAAGGAGCCGTCCATGGACAAAATCATTTACCTCCCGTATCTCGCCGACACCCTGGAAGCCCTCGCGAAAACGCCCTCGCCCACGGGGATGACCCACCGGGCGGAGGCGCTGCTGATGAAGGAGCTGGGCGCGCTGGGGTTTGAGCCCTGGCAAAGCGCCAAGGGCGCGGTGTTCTGCAGCCTGAACCGGGGCGAGGGCGAGGGCATCCTGCTGTCCGCCCACGTCGACACCCTGGGGCTGATGGTCCGCGCGGTCAAGGCCAACGGCCGCCTGCGCATCACCCAGCTGGGCGGCTACCCCCTGCAGTACGCCGAGCAGGAGAACGTGACGGTGTTCACCCGCGCGGGGCGGGAAATCCCCGGCACCCTGCGCATGAACCAGCCCGCCGTCCACGCCAACAAGGACCTGCGCACCGCCGAGCGCAGCGACGAGAGCATGGAAGTCGTGTTGGACGCGCGCGTTGCCAACAAGGAGGAAACGGAGGCGCTTGGCGTGGGCCCGGGGGATTTCATCGCCCTGGACCCGCGCTTCGTCCGCAGCGGGGAAGGCTTCATCAAAAGCCGCCACCTGGACGACAAAGCCTCCGCCGCCGTGCTCGTGGCGCTGGCGCGCGCCTTTTCGGCCGGGGATGCCGCCTGCGCCCGGCCCGTCCATCTCCTGTTTTCCAATTTCGAGGAGGTGGGCCACGGCGCCGCCGCCGGGCACCCGGCGGGCGTCACGGAGATGATCGCGGTGGATATGGGCGTGGTAGGAGATGACCTTCAGACGGACGAAACCAGGGTCAGCATCTGCGCCAAGGATTCCGGCGGCCCCTACAACCGCGCGCTGACCGCCGCGCTGGCGGAAACAGCGGAAAAAATGGGACTGCGCTACGCGGTGGACATCTATCCCTACTATGGCTCGGACACCTCCGCCGCCCTGGGGGCCGGGCGCGATTACCGCCATGCCCTCATCGGGCCGGGCGTCGCCGCCAGCCACGGCTACGAGCGGACGCACGAGGACGGGCTGTGGAACACGCTGCTGCTGCTGGCGGGGTATTTGGAGGGGGTTTGAACCCGGCTTGATTCCTGCACCTGGGTCAGCTCACCGGTGG